>CADCWJ010000093.1 GCA_902806365.1 uncultured Thermomicrobiales bacterium | reverse complement strand
GCGGTGGCGTAGCGCATCGGGATCACCACTTTCGGGGTCAGCTCGGCGATCATCTCGACCACTTTTTCCATGGGGAGCACCGTGCCGCCGCCAACCGGCGCCATCAGGACATCGACCGCGCCCAGCGCTTCTACATGTTCCGCCGATAGCTCGTGCCCCAGGCTGCCGAGATGCCCGATCCGGAGTCCTTCGAGTTAGATCACGTAGCAGGTGTTGTACCCCAGCGCCTTGCCCTGCTGGTCGTCGTGATAGGTGCGGATGCCGGTCACGAAGACGTCGTGCATCTCGTACTCGCCCGGCCCCTCCACAGTCTGGAACTCCGGCCTGATCGCGGTCAGGTTCCGGCTCCCTTCCCCGCTGTTCGAAAGCGCGACGATATCGGCGTTCTGCTTGCCCATCGCGTAGCCAGTCGAGCGATGGACCGGGTCGATGATGACCGTCGCTTCCCTGGCGCGGATCCGAAAACAGTTGTGCCCGTACCAGCGAATCTCAGCCATCGCTCAAACGTCTTCTTTCTGGCTCACAGCCGGGCCGGTCGGTGCCTGTTCGGCATGGACACACAACGCAAAAGGCCAGCCATCCCTGACGCCCGGACATGGTCGCCACTGATGACGTGGTGGAAGGTGCTTCAATTCGGCTAGCGGGCGGAGATTGCGGGTGCGAGTAAACGGGATGGCGCATCGCGCGCAGCATTCACCATTGAGCTTCAATGTACCACATCGACCGACCGAGTTGATTGTAGCTTTCGCTCTCCATGGAGGCAGGGCCTATCAGGGGATCATGTCGCCCGCCGTATCCGAGTCGAGCGCTTTCAGGACATCCCGGATCACATCGAATCCGTAACCGCGACGGCTCAGGAAGCCGGTCAAGCGGCGGACGCGGACAGCTTCATCGAGCTCCCCGAGGCGAGCCCACCGCTCGGTCGCGAGCCGGAGCGCGTCAGCACGCTCGTCGATTCCGGCACCGTCCACCGCCTCCGAGACAGTGCCGGGATCGACGCCCTTGCCGCGCAGCTCCATCGCGATCATCCGGGCCGAACGAGGCCGACGCTCCCGCCGATTCTCGATCCAGCGTTCAGCGAAGTCCTGATCGTCGACATACCGCCACTCCCTGAGCTTGTCGATCGTTTCCTCGATCGCGCCGTCGGGAAAGCCGCGTTGCCGGAGGCGACTCCGGATCTCGCCCTCGGCACGGGGTCGATAGGCAAGCAGGTTCAGCGACGCCGCGATCGCCTGTCGAACCTGATCCCGCGCGAGGAGCGATGCGCTCGTCGCCTCGTCGAGATCCATCCCGGGCGAGAGACCAGCCTCGAGCACCAGGTCCTGGTGAAGCCCAAACGCGAACGTGCCATCGAGAAACAGACTCATGCGCTCCGGGTCGCGCCGCTGCTGCTTGAGCGCTGTAATACGGCCCGAGCGAGGTCCGTCCGGGCGACCATCGCGCTCGTCGTCATGGACGCCCGCCCTAGTAGTGGACGGTTTCGGCCGGAACATCGGATGCCCCGCAGAGCGGACAGTCTTCGGACTCGTACGCCGGGTAGAGGTCATTGAAGAGGCCAAAGACCTCATGACCGCGGACGACCGTGGCGGCCCCGGCCCAAAGCGTGCCGATCCCGAGCACCTCACCGCCCAGCTCGCTGACCTGGGCATCGAAACGCTGGATCGTCTCACCGCTGATCATCAGGTTGTCGATCAGGAGCACCCGGCGGTCGCGGATCAGGTCGTGGAGGTTGGGGGCGATTCGCCAGCCACCTTCAGCGAGTGGTGTGGCATAGACAATCTTGGCCCGGGGCTCAAGGAAGTACGCGACCCATTGGGCAAGCCCGGCGCCCCAAATGCTGGGAGCGGCGACGGTGTCGATTTTGGCGGTGAAGAACGCCTTCGCCAGTGCATAGCCCATCCGGCTGGCGGCCTGGGAGTCGGCAAGGAGCCGGTCGCGATCGAGCAGTACCTTGCTGTGCCGACCCGAGCGGAACGCGAAGTGCCCCTCCCGCAGAAGGAGATCTTTCTTGAGATAGCTGATGATGGTCGAGTCCAGCCGTCCCGCTGTCGTTGCCATGGTCGTGCCTCGGTCGCCGACGCCGCGATCCCTTCGCGTTGTGATGCACGGTCATCGTACCAGCAATCGGCAGCGCTCCGTGCGGGGAGCATCGGTCACGATCCAGGGGGTCAGGATGGCCGGGCTTCGAGGCGACGAACCAGCTTCTCGAGCTCTCCGGCGGAACCCGGATGGAGCGTTGTCGCCATGTCGGCCAGCGAGCTGGCCGCCCGTTGATGAAACTCTTCGACCTGGCGCGACACCAGGTCCCGAACCCGATGCGCGTCGAGCAGGGCGATGATCGTCGCGATGCCCTTGTCGTCAATCTCGTCAGCGCCGTAGAGCTCGTCGAGACGGGCCAGTTCCCGATCGCTGGCGAGGTTTCGCAGAAGAAGAATTGGCAGCGATTGCTTGCGGCGCCGGATATCGTCAGCCTCGTCCTTGCCGGTCTCGTCGCGGGTGCCCCAGATGCCGAGCAGATCATCGCGGATCTGAAAGCCGACGCCGAGTGCATCCCCGAAATCGGCAAGCCGGTCGGCCACCTCCTCCGATCCGCCGCCAATGCGCGCTCCGGCCCAGGCCGCGAAGCGGACGATCGCGGCGGTCTTGCCGCGAATCATCGAGAGGTACTGCGCTGGCGTCACGTCCGCGCGCCCTTCGAACTCGAGGTCCAGCACCTGGCCCTGGACGATTCGGATCGTGGCCCGGTTGAACTCCCGGAGCAGATCGACCATCTGGCCGGGCGGGAAACTGGCCGAGTCGGTTCGGAGCAGCGCGATCTGGGCAGCGGCGAACATCGCGTCGCCCGCGTTGATCGCCTGGGCATCGCCCCACACGCGCCAGACGGTCGCACGGTGGCGCCGGTTCGGGCTGCGGTCCTGGATGTCGTCGTGGATCAGCGTGAAGTTGTGAAGCAGCTCGATCGCCGCGGAGAGCGGGGCGGCGGCGGCGGCATCGCCCCCGACGGCGGTGCAGCTCAGCATTGCCAGCATCGGTCTGATCCGCTTGCCCTGGATCTGCGTGCGGGTCGCCGCGTCGGTCGGCATGCCGGAGCTGTCGGTCCACCCAAGGTGAAAGTGAGCCATTCGCTGGAGCAGGGGCGCGCGATCGTTCAGCTCGTCGATCGCCGCCGCCAGCTCCATTTCGATAAGCGCCGCTGGCGTGGCGCCGGGCGTACCATTCGCGGTCGGCGCCGGGTTGGTCGGGATGTGATTGACGGATTCAGGGAGGTGGGCGGGAGGCAATCGTCTGTTCTCCAGCGTGTCATGTCGCTAATGAGGAACGGTCGTGGTCGAGCGGCGCGGTGGTTTCACGCCGGAACGGTACCAGATCGCCCGAACCGGACGCGTCCCGACATCCACTATAGTGGCCAAATCGAGTAAACTTGTGGTACGGAACGAGCCAAGGACTCTTCCCACGAGCGAGTCGCCGTCGATGCCACCTGGCAAGGCGCGTACGGCTGTGAGTCGCCGTAAAGGACAAGGATCAATCACACCATGATAGGTTTCGACCCGCTCTATTTCGTGTTCATGCTTCCGGGCCTGGCTTTCATGCTTTGGGCCCAGTCCAAGGTCAAGGGGAACTACGCCAAGTTCTCCAAGGTCCAGAATTCGGCCAACGTCACTGGTGCGCAGGCCGCCCGCCGCGTGCTCGACAGTCAGGGCCTGCACAACGTCCAGATCGAGCCAATCCGGGGAGAGCTTTCCGACCATTACGATCCGCGCTCGCGGGTGCTGCGTCTTTCGGAGGGCGTCTATGGGGTGCCATCGATCGCTGCGATCGGGATTGCCGCGCATGAGGCCGGGCACGCGATTCAGCACGCCAGGGCCTACAACCCGCTGAAGGTCCGCACGGCGATGGTTCCGGCGGTGAACCTTGGTTCCAACCTCGGCTTCGGGGTGCTCTTCATGGGTCTCCTCCTGCAGCAGCAGGGGCTGGCGTGGATCGGGGTGGCCCTGTTCGCGCTTTCGACGGTTTTCGCCCTGGCGACCTTGCCCGTTGAGTTCGATGCCACGAAGCGCGCGAAGGCCGCGCTGGTGCAGGTCGGCCTGGTGGATTCCGGAGTCGCCGGTGGTGCCGAAAGCAAGGGTGTGGCCCGTGTGCTCGACGCCGCCGCGTGGACGTACATCGCCGGCTTCGCCGCTTCCCTCCTGACGCTGCTGTACTACGTGATGGCAGTGATGGGCATGGGGCGCCGGGACTAAATCCCTCGTCAAATCACCATTGAGGACAACCCCAGCGCCCCGGTCCGGACCCCCGGACCGGGGCGTTGCGCGTGCGGCCGGGCTCGACGATTCCGGTGGGGTGAGCCGGCTGACCTCCGGCTACGCCGTCTCGACCGTCCGGAGCGCGGTTTCGAGTGCCTTGAGATGCTCGCTCACCGATGTGAAGCCAGACCCCATCGTGTTCATCGTGAGATGCGTGGCCCCCTGCTCGCGCCACCAGGAAAACAGCCGGCGCCAATCGTCGGGCTTGCCGTCGGCGAGGGTGATTCGCGGCTCGAGCCCGAACGTCTCCCGAGACCGGCCGGCACGGTCCAGTTCGTCGCGAAGCGTCGCCAACTGGGCCTGGTGATCCTCGATCGTTCGGGCGTTCGGGAAAAACCCATCGGCCAGCCGCGCGGCGCGACGAATGGCCGCCTCAGCCGACGCGCCGATCCAGATCGGGATCGGCCGTTGCGTTGGCAGTGGCTGGATTCCTGCGTTATCAATAGTGTGCCAGTTTCCCGCGAAACTGATCACCTCATGGGCCCACAGTTCCCGTAGTAAAGCAATCTGCTCTTCGAACCGGCGGGCGCGATTCCCGAACGATTCGTTGAGCGCCTGAAACTCGATGTCGTTCCAGCCGATGCCGACACCGAGCCGGAGGCGTCCCTGGCTCAGCACGTCAAGTGCGGCCGCCTGCTTGGCGACGAGTACTGTCTGGCGCTGAGGGAGGATCAGGACGCCGGTAACCATCTCAAGCGTGGTCGTCGCCGCGGCGAGAAAGCCGAGGAGCACGAATGTCTCATGGAACGGTGACTTGTCGGTATAGCGATTGCGAAGCTTTTCGGGCGCCGCGAGGCTGCCTCCGACGACATGGTCGTAGGCGAGCAGGTGGCGGTACCCCATCGCCTCGGACTCGATCGCGAATGCGCGGATATCCTCGACCCGGTTCCCGATCTCCGTCTGGGGAAACACCACACCAATGCGCAGTTCGTTCGCTGTTCCGGCGTTGCTCTGTCGCAACGGGGTCGGGTTCTCGGACATTGACACCTCCGGGCGTCATGAGGCGTTGCAACTGGTAGAGGGCCGTGGCACATGCCGCGCCATGGCGAGGTTCAACATTTCCTTCGCATTTTCCATCGATCCGGTCCAGCACACTATCGCATGAAGCCACCGTGGGGGTGGCGGAACAGATTCAACGGGAAAGAGCGCATGAGCCACAACCCTGACCCATCCTTGCCTGCCGATGCATTCAATGACGACCCCTCCAGCACGCCCCGGCTGGCTGAAGCCGCCGCGGCGAACGTGAATCGACGCCGCTTTGTCGCCCGCACTGCGGCCGGCGCGACGGCTTTAACCGCCGCCGGGCTGGCGGCGCCGGTCGGCTTGGTCTCGGCCCAATCGTCCTCGCCGATCGAACCACGTGGAGACCCGGACGACGGAGATGAGTCGGAGCCCGAACAAGAGCTTCCGGCGGACGAAGAGGTCGACGAAGAGCCGGAGCCCGAGGAGGAAGAAGTACCCGAATCGGACCAGCCGGCAGAAATCCTGGAAGATGCCGAGCAATCGGCGGATCGTTATTTTGCCTCGACCGGCCATAACCTCGGCGCGCCGTTCCTGGGTGCCTGGATCGAAGCTGGCGGCGAATCCGGGCCGGGTCTTCCGCTCTCGGAAGTCCGGTTCATTGCCGGGCCAGGCGTCATCCGCCAGGATTTCGAGGCGATGGCGTTCGTCTACGATCCTGCGGTCGAAGTCGGGGAGCCGGTTCAGGCGGTCCCGCTCCCACCAGAAGCGTACTCCGGTCTCGCCGACGCGGCGGCGTTCCAGACGGTTACCGGGTGCGAGCTCGGCGCGTCGAATTGCCGGTTCATCGCGGACACCGGGCACACCGTCAAGGGCGAGCTTGCGACGGCCTGGAGGGAGCGGGGCGGCGCACGGATCCTGGGTAATCCCCTGTCCGAGCAATTCGAGAAGTCGGGCGTGACCTCACAGATTTTCCAGCACGCGGTGGTCGATATCGACCGCTCCGGTGACGTGACGCTCCGCAAGCTCAACACCGAGTTGGCGGCGGCTGCGTTCGCGAACGACCCGGCCTTCCTCCCGACACCACCCTCGCTCGGAACGACGACCCTGGTGACGGCGAGCGACGGCCTGCGAATCCGCGCCCGGCCAGGAACGGACGGCGACATCATTACGGTGATCGCGGAGAACACCGAATTCATCGCGGCCCAAGGCGATCACCGTGACTGGGTGCCGGGCTACGCCGACGGTTTCTCGGGCTGGGTTTCGTCCGAGTATCTCAAGGAGCCGCAAGCGCTTCCGGAGCTCGCCAAGGAGGAATGGCTGATCGATGTCTGGCAGGGCGCCGCGCTCAGCGACACCAATCTCCGGGCGGCCCCGCAGATGAGCAGTGCGGTCGTGCGTCCAGTCGGATACGGCGAGCAGATCATCGTCGTCGACTGGGTGGATGGCGAGAAGGTGATCGACATCGACGGAATCTGGGCCCAAACCAGCGAGGGCGGGTTTCTCTACGGTCGCGACCTCGGCCGCTCCGCGCCGGTCCAGCCGACACCGCTCCCGCCGCAGGCACCCAGAATCGGGAAGTGGATCGACATCCACCTTACGCAGCAGTTGCTCGTCGCCTACGAGGGTCAGCGGGCGATCCGGACCGTTGTGATCACCTCGGGCAAGCCTGGCTGGGAAACGCCGGAAGGCATCTACAAGATCAACACCCGGGTCGCCAACGAGACGATGGACAGTGGCGCGATCGGGGCCGAGGAGTTCTACAAGCTCGAAGATGTCCTGTTCACCCAATACTTCACCGACAAGGGACACGCGCTGCATTTCGCCTGGTGGAAGACCAAGGAGACGATCGGGCGGCCGGGCAGCCACGGTTGCATCAATCTGCTGCTTGACGATGCCCGGTTCATCTGGGAGTGGGCCGACATCGGGACGGTCGTGAACCTCCACTACTAAGGTCCACCCGCTCCAGCATCGCGACGACCACATCAGCGTAGAGCGGGCAAGACTGGGACAAAAAGACACTCGTTCGCCGGAACTCTTATACTGATGGCCGATGACCCCAGCCGGGATCATCGGCCATCGTTGCGTTTTGTCGATCCGGTGCTCCCTGGTGAACTGATGTCTCACGGTCCGAAGCCATTCTCGTCTGAATGGCTCAATGCCCCACCTCCGTCCCAGCCCGCCGTCAGCCCCAGGCGATCGCGCGCCAAGCAGCGCTGGATTGCCGTGTTCAGCCGTCTTCCCGGCGAACGGGCGCTGACCCTGATCGCGCTGTCGTTCCTGATCATGTCCTCGTTCTGGTTCGGCGGTCCACGCGGTGAGGCGCAGTTCCGGTCCGACACCCTGATGGTCGCCCAGGTGCCGCGCGCAGCGCGGATTCAGTACGACACGCTGCAGCCCACGGCCGCCGCCGAGATCTCGACCGAATCGCTGAAGGTGAAGCAGGCCGGGAATGGCGCGGTGCCTGCCGCCCCGATCGTGGCACCCGAGCTCAATCTCGAACCACAACAAGCTGAAGCGCCGCCGCTGACTCCCGGAGGTATCTTCCCCAACAACCGTGTCCTTGCGTTCTATGGATTTCCCGGCAACGAGGAGATGGGCATTCTCGGGGAGTACGACATGGCCCGGCTGCTCGAATTGCTCCGGGAGCAAGCGAGGGCCTACGAGGAGGCCGATCCCGCCCATCCCGTAATCCTTGCCATGGAGGTGATCGCGTCCGTGGCGCAGAAAGATCCCGGCAACGACGGAAGTTACGTGCTGGATACGGACTCGGCATTGCTCGACCAATACACGGCCTTTACTCGTGACAACGGGTTGCTGCTCCTGCTCGATGTCCAGATCGGGTATCGGACGGTCGCAAACGAAATTGAAGGCCTCAAACCCTGGTTGTCCCAAAATCATGTCCATCTCGCGCTCGATCCCGAGTTCGCGATGGAGGATGGCCAGATTCCCGGCGAACATATCGGCCAGGTGGACGCCGAGGATGTGACATACGCCCAGCGATGGCTCGTCGCTCTGGCCGCTGAGGTTGGCTCGTCGCCAAAGATGCTCATCGTCCACCAGTTCCAGCAGTCCATGATCACCAACAAGGAGCTGATCAAGCCGATGGCGGGCGTTCAGCTCGTGATCGACGCCGACGGCTGGGGCGTGCCCGACAACAAGCGGGCGACCTACGATTTCGTCAATCGGGCGACCCATATCGAGTACGACGGGATCAAGCTCTTCTACAAGCAGGATGTCCCCCTGATGACGCCGGAGGAGGTCGTAGCTCTCGACCCGGTGCCGCTGTTGGTCATCTACCAATAAACCCGAGCCCGGAACAGGCACCGACGGTGACGATCCGGGCCGTTGTCGGCGTGCGCCAGTCGCGAATCCGCGAACGAGAGGAATGAGGAAAAGGGACGGATGGGGAAGATCTACGTTCTGGGCGAGGAGGGAATCGAACGGCTCCTGCACTCCGCTCTCGTCGGCCGAATCGCGTGCTCCTCCGAGGCTGCAGAATCCGACCCACGTCCTTATCTGGTTCCATTGGCGTACGGCTACGATGGCAAGAGTGTCTATGCGTTCAGCGGGCCGGGCCGCAAGATCGACCTCATGCGCGCCCAACCCCTCGTGTCGTTCGAGGTTGATGAGGCAATCGCCGAGGATCGCTGGGAGAGCGTGATCGCCGAAGGAACGTACGAGGAACTGACGACCGAGGCGGATCGCCAGACGGCGCATCACATCCTGTTCGCCGGGCGCCCCGAGATCCCTCCGTTCTCGCCGCAGCAGATCGTCTACCGGATCTTCCTGACGAAGAAGACCGGACGCTTCGAGCTCCCGGACGGCGAGGAGCCAGCGCCCGGCAGTGCGCCGTAAGGCGTTCGTCAGCGTCCCGAGCGATGAGCTTCATCAACCAAGAAGCACAAGCCATGCACCCTCCTTTGTGCATGATTGACGGTACCGGAAAGCGGATGGGTCTGGAATGACTGCCACTTGCCGCCAGTGCTGAAGCGCATTGAAGCGCTTGACTCCGGCCGCGAAAGGTAGTATTACCTCCCGTAAGGACTCCAATCCAAAGGCCCGGCGCGGGTG
>CADCWJ010000092.1 GCA_902806365.1 uncultured Thermomicrobiales bacterium | reverse complement strand
TGGTGCCCGGAGGTGCGACACGCCAGCAGTCGGTTGCGGCCGGAGTCCGGGCCGTGCCGGCTGATCTTCCAGTCGTGCTGGTGCACGATGGAGCGCGGCCGCTCGTGACATCCGGGGATTTCGATCGGTGCGCCGAGACCGCCATCGCGTACGGTGCCGCCATTGTCGCCGTTCCAGTGTCGGACACGTTGAAACGCGTTCGGGACGGGCGGATCATCGACACCATCGACCGGGGAGATCTTTGGGCGGCCCAGACGCCGCAGGGGTTCACCAGCGATCGCCTGATCGAGGCATGTGATGTCGCGACGCGGGAAGACCGCGAATTCACCGATGAGGCCTCGATCTTCGAATACTTAGGGTGGCCGGTGGTGATCGTTCCTGGCAGCCGTGCCAATCTGAAGGTCACCCATCCCGAAGATTTGGAGCTCGCGGAGGCGATGATGATCGCCCGCCATCGCGCTGGCAAGGGGCTCGACCGCGAATGAAGCCAGACTGTCGTTTTCCACGAACCGGCATCGGCTATGACGTCCATCGCTTTGCCGAGGGACGGCGGCTCGTGTTGGGTGGTGTCGAGATCCCGCATGAGCGTGGGCTTGACGGACACTCCGACGCGGATGTCGTGTTGCATGCGATCGCCGATGCGATCCTCGGTGCCGCCGCCTTGGGCGATATCGGGACACACTTTCCGCCTTCGGACGCGCGCTGGGGCGGCGCCGACAGCCGCGTGCTGTTGAGTTTGGTGGACGATCTTGCCAGGGATGCCGGCTGGATGGTCGTCAACATCGATGTCACCGTGATTGCCGAAGCACCGAAGATCAACCCGCATGCCGCCGCGATGCGGGCGGAATTGAGCCGTTGTCTCGATCTCGACGAGGGGGCCATCAGCCTTAAGGCGACGACCAACGAGGGCATGGGTTTCGTCGGCCGGGGTGAAGGCATCGCCGCGATCGCTACCGCGATGATCGCGCCGCTCGATGGCCTGAGCGAATGAGGGTCCTCCTGCAGCGGGTGAGCCAGGCCAAGGTCATCGTCGAGGGCCAGGTCCGCGGCGAGGTTGGACGCGGCCTGCTGCTCCTGGTGGCGATCGCTCCCGACGATACCGATCTCGATCTCGAACGGATGGCCAGCAAGATCGTCAACCTTCGGATTTTCGAAGACGATGGCGGGAAGATGAACCGGTCGGCGCTGGACGAGATCGGCGACGAACGTGACGCATCCTTTGGGCTGCTGGTCGTATCCCAGTTCACGCTCTACGCCGATGTGCGGAAAGGTCGGCGGCCCAGCTTCGTGGGTGCCGCACCACCGGGGGTCGCCGCACCGATGATCGATCGGTGGGCGGGGATGCTGGCGGCTCAGGGATTTCGGGTCGAGCAGGGCGTGTTTGGCGCGGATATGGCGGTGCACCTGATCAATGACGGCCCGGTCACCTTGTGGCTCGACAGTGCCGATTTGGGTTACGCGGCGTCGATCGCGAGGGAAGGGAGGTAACCCGCCACGATGGACGAAAGGGCGAATGGTCCCGAACTTCCCGGGTCCGGCGACGCACCACCATCCAATGCAGAATATCGTCCGATCCCCACCGACGGTCTTGGCGAGTCGATGCCGGACTGGCTGCAGCGACCTCCCGCCTGGCGTGGGATGACGGTTCGGGAACCGGCACAGCACGACCTGCCGCCACCGGACACGTCCGTGATCGACCCGCGGACGATGCTGGAGCTCGGCGACCTGCCGGTGTGGCTGCAACGCATCGCCGCCCGGTCCATGGGGTCGGAAGCGACAGGAGCTCAGGACGTGGAGCCTGGGCTCACCGACCCGACTGAACCCACCGGACAGGATGTATCGTCGTCTCCACCTGAGCCGGCACCGGACCCAGGGACACTAACCCTTGGGACATCCGAGGAGGCAGTCCTCAGGCGAAAGCACACGCTGGCGCCCGTTTCGGGGCCGTACTCTCCGAAGATCACGTTCCGGCCCTCGTCGCAAGAACGACATACCGCGTGGTGGACATCGCGGGCGGCGCTGGCTGCCTTGGCTGCGCTCGTCGTCTTCCTCATCGTTTGGCTCGTTCTCGTTGCGACCTGACCG
>CADCWJ010000091.1 GCA_902806365.1 uncultured Thermomicrobiales bacterium | reverse complement strand
CGCTCGACGCGCTTTCCGGCGATCCGCGCGATCGCGATCACCGCCACCAGCGGCAGGAACACGCCGATCGTCAGCGTCGCGTCGATGCTGAACAGGAAGCTGATCCCGATCACCAGCACCAGCGCCTGGCCGATCGGATCGAGCGTCCAGCTCAGGAAGTTGCTGGCGACCTGGGCATCGTCGCGGAAGCGGCTGACCGCCTCCCCCGGTGAGACCGGGACCGCCCGCGCGCCCGGCCGCTCCAGCACGCGCTGGAGCATGTTCTTGCGCAGGAGGGCTTCGGTGTACTGGTTGAGCGTCGTCTCGCTCGCCGCGCCGAGGATCAGCCCGGCCATCCGGCCCGCGCCGACCCCGGCCAGCAGCGCCAGCGGCAGCCAGACGCCCAGGTTCGCGCCCGGCTCGCCGGTCACCGCGTTGAAGAACTCGCGGACGATCAGGCCGGGCAGCAGCGGCACGAGGTAGAAGAGCGTGCTCGCCGTCAGCGCGCTGGCCGCGAACAGCCAGGGCTGGAACCGGACCATCGCCACCACGTACCGCCACGGCTTCACACGCGCACCTCGTCGATCTTCCGGGAGGACCCGGTTGGCCCGACGCTGTTGGTCGCCGTGTCAGCGGCACCATCCGCGACGAGATCCTGACCGGTGCGGAGCATCCCGGCGAAGCGCGACGCCGGGTCCGCCGCCAACTCGGCGCGCCGGCCGTGCTCCACGATCCGGCCATCCTCCAGCACCATGATCTGGTCGGCCCGCTTCACCGTCGCCAGCCGGTGGGCGATCACGATCCCGGTCCGGCCGGTCAGGAGCCGGTCGACCGCCCGCTCCAGCCGCCGCTCGGTGGCGGGGTCGAGCCGCGACGACGCCTCGTCGAGGATCACGATCCGGGGGTCATGCAGGAACACGCGGGCAAACGCCAGCAGTTGCCCCTCCCCCGCCGAGAGCCCACCGCCGCCGGAGGCCAGCGGCGTGTCCAGCCCCTCCGGCAGCGAATCCAGCCAGCGCGACAATCCGAGATCGCGCAGGGTGGCGACGATCCGCGCGTCATCGACGTCAGGGTCAAAAAAGGTGAGGTTGTCGCGAACGCTCGCCTGGAAGAGCTGGATGTCCTGGGTCACGACCCCAATCCGGTCGCGCAGGTCAGCGAGCCGGAAATCGCGGATGTCGATGTCACCGATCCGGACGCTCCCCGCGGTCGGGTCGTGGAGCCGCAGCAGCAGCCGTGTGATCGTCGTCTTGCCGGAGCCGGTCGGCCCGACGAGCCCGAGCACGGCGCCCGGCTCAAGCCGGAACGAGATGTCGCTGACGACCGGCTCGTCTGCCGTGTAACCGAAGGTGACGCGGTCGAACTCCACGGCCAGCGCGCCGTCGCCTGGAGGTATCGCGCCGGGACCATCCTCGATTGTGGACTGTGTGGCGAGAATCTCCTGGATCCGCCCGACGCTGGCCCCGGCCTGCTGGAGGTCCTGCATCTGCCGGCTGATCTGCTCGATCGGCCGGCTCAGCACGTTGGCGTACTGGTAGATCAGGTAAACGGTGCCGATCGAGATCGCGCCATTGCGGTAGAGCCAGGCTCCGAGCCCAAGCGAGATCGCGGTCCCGAGCGCGAACATCAGGAACGAAGAGGAGCCGGTCGCCGTGCCGAGGATGGCCGCCCGCAGCCGCTTGCGCATGAAGTCGCGCGCCCGCTCGTGGTTGGAACGCATCACGTAGGCGGTCGCCCCGGCGGCGCGAATGTCCTCCGTGCCGCCCAGCCGCTCCTCGATGAACCCGAACAATTGCGAGCTGGATTCGCGCTCCACCGCCCAGTGCGGCACCGCCACGTCGCGCAGGCTGTTGATGACCGCGAAGGAGAGGATCGCGAACAGCACGAGCGCGCCGCCGACGCGCCAATCGATCCGGAACAGGAGGATGAACACGCCGATCGCCAGCAGGCCGTTCCCGACGACCTGGACGACGAACCGCGAGAAGAAGTTGCCCAGCTTGCCGACATCGCCATCGACCCGCTCGATCAGGGCGCCGGGCGTGTGCGCGTTGTGGAACGCCGGGTCGAGCCGCAGGACGTGCAGCGCGAGGTCACTGCGGAGGTTGTTGGTGGCGGTCCAGCCGACGTTCTCGGCGACCCAGACCTCGGCCAGGTTGACGATCTGGGTCAGCACCGCGAGCGCGAGAAAGAATCCAGCGAGCATGAAGAGCTGGTCGAGCGTGTCGCCCGCGATCGCACGGTCGATGAAGCGGCCGATCACGCGCGGCGCGGCGAGCTGCAGGGCAATGCTCAGCAGGAGCAGGAGGCCGAGGATCACGGTCCTCCGGCGCTGGGGTCGGAGATAGGTTGCGAGAAGCCGCCAGTACTGGCGAGCCGAGATCTTCACGGCGAACGGTCGCTCCCTGGCGCGGTGTCGGCGCGCGAACCCGAACCGGCGCGGATGGCATGCCAAACGGGCACGATGCGGCCGCGTCGTGGGTCCCATGGGTCGAACCCCACTTTATCATGCCCACCGGACAGGATCTGACCGTGCAGGCATCGGCCTCGGTGCTACGAGGACCGTCGCCGCCACAATCGGGAGCGTCACCAGGGAGGCGGCTCCCGCACCCGGCCCTCGGTGTACACGTTCCACATGGCGAGCGTGACCAGGAACGTCGACGCCGCACGTCGTTAGGTGGCAGGACAGACCAGCGGTGCTGGCGCTCAGCGGGCCGATGACGAGGCGGTGAACGTCCGGGCGAAGAACCGAGCCTCGAACAGCTTCCGAAACCCGGCAGCGGCGTACGCTCCGCGAGAGGCATCGTTCTCGCTTACCGTGTCCACCTCAAGGTGATGTGCCCCCATGGCCCTCGTGCGCTGCATGGCCTCGATCAGTAGTGCCTTCCCGATGCCCCGTCGCCGCTGGGACGGTATCACGCCGAACGGCTCGACCCGGGCGATGCGCCCGGCACCTCCTGCGCTCGCCAATGGGGTGATCCAGGTCACGCAGAAGCCGGCGATCGTTCCATCGGGCGCGATCGCAACGAGATCCAGATCGGATGCATACCGGGGATCATCCAGCGTCGTTCGCCTCCACGCGCTGGTCATGGCGATGCTTCCGAAAGCATCACGGTGAGCGGTGACGTATGCGTCTGCCTCGCGAATGCCGGCAAGGGGCCGGATGTGGTAGCCCTCCGGCAGGATGGCGCTGTCGATCGACGCCCCAAGATCGCGGCCGAGACGCAGGTAGCCCCAATCAGCCGGGGTGAAGCCGGCGTTTTCGATGAGTGCGATCCGGTTCCGGTCGTGTTCGTGGGCGGATACGGAGTAAACCAGCGGATCGTCGGCGGCCTCCGCATCGTCCTCCAGGCGATCCACTCCCCATCGTAGGACGTCAGTGGCCAAAGCCGATTCCCGCAGATCAGGATGGATACCGAAGTCGATCGTTGCCCACTCCTTCTGCAAGATGGACCAGGCCACGATCTGCCCGCCATCATGCCAGAGCCGCCCCTGGTCAGGTCGCTGGGCAAATGGTGACGAAAGTCGCCACGGGAGATCGGCCAGATGCACGGCAAGCGTCGGCGTCGCGGAAACGAATGCGTAGAGGTCAGCGAGGTCGCGGTCGCGCTCGAAGGGACGAGCTGTAATCCCGGAGTAACCAGACATGTGGGCGCCCTCCGAGAGGCTTCTTCCAGGGCTGACGTAGCCCATTCAACCGCGGGCGACCACAGGGGGCCTCCCCTACGATGGTAGGTCATTCCGTAGGGAGGCCCCTATATGCGGCATCGGTGGCCTCCCGGTGTGGCGGGATACCCCTTCGCGCCCAGCCCCGGCGGCGCCAGTCGATCAGCGCCCAGCCCCAGATTCCGAGCATCGCCACGCTCGCCAGCCCCGTGCTCCAGAGCCCGATCCGCAACGACTCCGGCTCATACGTGACGACGACCTCGTGCTCGCCCGCCGGCAGGGGCACCCCCCGCAGGGCGTGGTTGGTGCGCAGCACCTCGACGCGCTCGCCATCGACCGTGGCAGTCCAGCCCTCAGCATAGACCTCGCTCAGGACCAGCAGACCCGGGGCGCTCGATTCCGCCCTGAGCTCGATTCGCTCCGGCTCGGTCCGCGTCACCACGACCTTGTCGCCCGGTCCCGACCCCGCCGGGGGCGCGACCTCCGGCAGCGGCCCATCGACGAACGCTGTCACGCGGCCATCGACCTGCCGGCTGTTGAGCAATTGCAGTTCCTGCCCATCCATTGCCGGGCGGACGTCGTGCACGATCCAGGCGCGGTCGAACACGGTGGGGTTCTCGTAAACAATCACGAGATCGTCGCGGTAAGCCTCGTTCCAGTAGTAGGCAATGG
>CADCWJ010000090.1 GCA_902806365.1 uncultured Thermomicrobiales bacterium | reverse complement strand
CACGATCGCCCGCCGGATCCGAACCCGCCGGTAGCCGACGGTCCAGTCCCGGAGTGTCTTGAGCAACGATTCCGGCAGCGGCTCACCACGCTGGCGCGTCAGGTACTGAACGATCTGATCGAGATCGAACCCCGCGCCGAGCGCCCGACCGACCGATCCAGGCCGCAATTGAAAGCGTGCCTCGGGTTTCACCGCTTCGGCATCGGCGAACGCCGACAGCGACCAGATGTGGAGGGGAGTCGGCCGATGGAGCGTCACCATCCCCTCGGGGCTGACGCTCAGGACCGGCTCGGACGCATTCCCGGTTTCCGAAGCCGGTCGATCGCGCGCCGCGATCCGGACGGCGAGGCCCCTGCCAGGATTGGCGGCCAGCGCGACGACGCCGAACCAGGCTGCCGCCGTTTCCAGCTCGACCGCGATCACCCGGGCGATCGTCGCCGCGCGCTGGTCATCGCGGCCCGGGCCGGACCGCGCCGAGGAGGCGGTGAAGGTCGGGCCGATGATCGTCGGATTGGCCTCCGCGAGGCGGGCCGCGAGATCATCGAGGGCGAGCCAACCGCTTGTGTCGTACCGCTCCAGCTCCGACAGCAGCCGGTGGCGAAACCCGCGCCAGTCGGCTCCCCAGACGTCGATCTCCTCCCGTTCGCGACCTTCGACCCACTGCTCCTGGTCGAGCCAGACATTCCGGAGCTGCTCCATCTGCTCATCGAACGACAGTCGGCGCCAGGCCCTGATCTGGGACGTCACCAATGGCCGCACACCTCCCTTGTCGGCGCCCGGCACCGCTGGTCCATCGCTGGCGCCAAGGACACCGGCGCCGGACCCGAGATGGAGCAGGAACCCGAGGTAGCCCCGGGGCGGCACATCCTCCCCGCCGAGCCACAGCCGGCCGTTCAGACGGCGTTGCCAGGCGCGGGAGATCGACTCGCCCGGCACCCACAACGGAGCGCCGCGCTCGGCGATCTCGCGGAGCACGGTCAGGAGGTCCCAGGCCAGCGCCGCTGGATGAATCGGCTCCGGGTCCGTGATCGTTCCCTTCGCCAACGGCTGGAGGGGGCGCAGCGGCAAGGTTGTCGCGACTTCTCCGGGCTGGGCAATTTCGCGCGGCGCGAACAGCCAGCGGGAACCATCGCGCCGGTAGGTGTGCACGACCAGCAGGGCCGATTCCAGCTCGGAAAGGGCAGACTGGATCCTCGCTTCGGCCCGCGCCGCATCAGGCGACACACGGTCCGGAGGCGTCAGCCCGGCAGCCGCGATCGCGTCGCCAAGCGACACCGCGCCACCGTCCGGGGCACTCTGGACCGCGGACCAGATCGCGGTCGCGGTGCGGCCCCGCTCGGCGACCACTCGCGCGATGCGTTCGGGACTCGCGACCTGACGCAGGATCTGACCGATCAGGTCGGCACGACGCCGCAACCCGGGAATCACCCGGATTCCCCAGATCGTCGCCGACTCCTCGATCTCGGTATCGTCGAGCATCTCCAGCAGTACGCGGAGCGAGCTGCCACTCAGATCACCCGCGTCGATCTCGTCCTGCACCCGGCGAAAGACCTGGGCGAGCTCGCGCGGGAGGAACAGGCGCGGAGTGGCGCCGACCGGCAACTCCTGGCTATCCCCCTCGCGGGCCAGCATGCCGGAGCGATAAAGGCGGATCGCGACCTCCCGGGCCACGGCATCCGGCAGCCCGGTGACCGCCGCGATCTCCGCCACGGTGCGAGGCTCGGGCGGCGCCAGCGCCAGGTCACGGACGACGATCTGCGCGTTCTGATCCAGCCGCTCCCAGACCGCGCGAGCGTGCCGGACATCCGTCATTGCCCGGTAGAGCGCCCCGACATGGCGGCCCCGGTCGCTTCCCGGCAAGGGCACGAGCCAGAACCGGGAGATCTGGATCAGGTCATCCGGGGATCGCGCGTTGAGCCGGCCAAGCAAGTTCCGCATTCGCGCCCCATTCCGATCGCGCTCTCGGCTCCGCCCACGAACGAACCGCCCAACGTCACCTGACACCATTGTACGAGCAGCCGTACGAGCGACCGCACATGGACATTATGACAGGCGGAAGCGGGTGTCATGTTCGCACCAGCGTGCCCGGACATCTACGTGGAGACGACGCGGGCACGGTATGAATGGGGTGCGGATGGCGAAGGGGACGGGACGACGGCAAGGCGATTACTCGACGATCGTCATCTCGCCGGGGATGAGGATCGACAGATGCGTCATGTTCTGCCCGGGCGCCGCACCGTGCCAGTGCTTCTCTCCCGGCTGGATCAGGACCACATCGCCCGGCGTAATCCGGTGCTCCCCGGTTTCGGTCGCGACGATCCCTTCGCCATCGGTGACGACCAGCACCTGTTCCGTGCTGTGCATGTGCCAGCGGTTCACCGCGCCATCGCGGAATGTCACCGCCGTGACCCGGAGATTCGGCGCATCGCCCTCGGCAACGAGGTTCTGGGAGACGACCTCGCCAACCATGATCGGGCTGGTATTCGGCTCGGCCCGCTCGATGTCCTGCCGGATGATCCTCACGTTCCACCTCCAGATTTTGCCGAAAACAGGCAATTACGTCATCTTCGACCGCAGCGTCCGGGCATGCCGAGGATGTTCTGGGGAATCTGACGTGTGACCCCGAAATGCCTGTTACTCCGCCTCATGCTCAATCTTATTCGCTTGCGTGCGCATGCAAGCCTGAAGCAGCGGAACTCAACCGAATGGGGTGGTGGCACCTTCCACAGCGACAGCAGACACCGCAGTGCGTACCGGCTCACCAGGAGTTGCTGGGCTTGGGGATAAATGAAGGTTAGGCCAGGGAGGCCCTATGTGGCTTGAATCTCGTTGGGCAACGGATAGCGCAGGAACTGGAGGTTCCAGCCGGGGCGGGTGGTCGTTTCCTCGCGTTCCCAGACGGCACCCATCGCCCGGTAGAACGGCCCGGCGTTCGGATCGGCGGCGATCAGCAACTCGGTCGCGCCCATGTCCCGGGCGGTGGCAACCGCATGGCGCCAGAGCCGCTTGCCGCAGCCGGTCCCAATACGGTCTGGCTCCACGAACAGCTTGTCGAGCCACAGTTCCGACGGCACGCCCGTCAGCGCGTAATAGCCAAGAAGGCGACCTTCTTCTTCCAGCACGAATACCGTAGCGGCCGCCATGAACTCCGGGGTGACCGCAATCGACTCCGGCTCCCAGTCAAGGAACTCCGGCTCGTATCCCCAGTGGAGCGCT
>CADCWJ010000089.1 GCA_902806365.1 uncultured Thermomicrobiales bacterium | reverse complement strand
ACGCCGGACGGGAACAGCTCATCCACGATCGTGGAACGCAGCGGCGCTCGTGCAGATGCCGGCAGGTGTCTTCGAGAGCGGTTTGGAACGTGTTGGCCCCACGAACCGAGTGTGCGATGACGCCCCAGTGCGGGGAGGCGAGGCCAGTCCGGACAGTATGCTCGTCTTCTCCAGAGCAGAGGCTGGAAACGGTGACGGATCAGGAAAATACGCATCGCGGGTTGCCATCCCTCTCGGTACGGGCGATGAGATGCATCGCCCGTACCGAGAGGCAGGCGCTCGACGAGCCTACGCAAACCTCTCTCGCCACCTCGGCCACATCATGGCTTGACATTAACGCGCTGTGTACGTACACTCCAGCCATTGAGCAACATGTGACGGTCGTTGCAGCCAACCCCTAAGGGATCGGGAGACCGGCATCGGAAGCGCCGGGCACTACGGAGGGCACGGGCCATGACTTCAATCATACGGAAGGTCAGGGAAGGGCTCGCGACGGTGGTCGCCCTGTTCCGGGCAGGACCGGGCGGTCATCCGATCGTCACTCACCACCACTTGCACAAGGGATGAGCGGTTGCCGGGGGAAAGCAGTCTGGGCTGCTTACCCCCGGCAGCTGCGGAAGCATGTTGCGCGGGTGCCACGTGACGTTGCGGGTCACTATGGCAAAGCGACGTTCGAAAGGGCCGCGGCTGTGATCCATCGCGTCGCTCCAACCGACGAGGACCATGGAGTTGCGTCGCAGAGATGATCATCCCCGTGACGTTGCAACCGTGGTGAGGGTTCACGTGCCGGAGCGTGATGCGTCGCTGACGATGCTGGCAGGCGTGGAGAACCCCTGGACCGAGATCCCGGCAAGCGCTCCCTTCGTCCTGCCGTGCGATGCGGCGACGGTCCGCGCCTTCAATGACCGCCGCTCCCCATTGGATTGTTCGCGCCTCCAGCTTGGCTCCCTGCCCGAGCCATTCATTGGCCGCCCCGACGCGCCGATCGTGCTCCTCCGCGCTGGCCCGGGCTTTACCCCGGACGACCTCCGCGTCTCCGACGACCGGCATGCGCGCCATGTCTGGCGGCGAAATGTGCTTCACCAGCCCCTCGATTACCCGTTCTACCCGCTCGATCCTGCGCTCGGCTGGACCGAGCAGGCGATGTGGTGGCGGCGCAAGCTGCGGCAGGTGCTTGCCCGGTGCGACGAGCGAACCATCGCCCACAACCTCCTCTGCATCGCTGCCGTACCCTATCGCGCCTACCGCTACCCCGGAAAGTTCCCCGTCCTTCCATCCCAGCGGTACAGCCTCGATCTGGTCGAGCACGCGATCGACCGCGACGCGCTGATCCTGCTGAACAACACGGCCCGCTTCTGGTTCGACGCCTTGCCGCGCCTGCGCGGTTACCGCCATCTCCACATCGCTCGTGTCGCGCGGGGCGGGCACATCACCCCGGGCTACTATCCGGAGGGATTCGCCCACCTTGCGCGAGTACTGGGCGACCGCGCCTAGACCGGCGGTGGTGCAGACTTATCGACGCCGTCGGGGCGAAGTGCGGAACAAATCAGGGCCCGGAGAGACAGAGAGCCAGCCCAGATTCACCGGCCGATCCCGCGAGGCATCTGCTATAATTCTCACATAGAACAAATGTTCCTTTGAGCATGGCGGGCGCGGTCCGTGGGCGGCGTCGAGGCCGTCACCACAGACGGGACGCGCCAGCAACCGTCCTGTATTGATCCTCGGAATTGGAGCGAGACGATGAGCGATTCTCGAACGACCGTGGTCGATTTCCCGCGCGTGGCCGACACCGAAGGCGACGACACGGAACCCCGGACGGCGGCGGAGATCGGGCAGCTCCTGGCGCGGCCCTTCCGGCCGGACGTGATCCGCTCGCGCAAGATCGCCGGCCGGCAGATCCAGTACCTGCCGACGGGTGCGGTCCGGGAGCGGCTGAACCGGGCGACGAACACCTGGAGCTTCCGGATCGTCGACCGGAGGTTCGAAGCGCTGATGCTCTCGCGGTGGAACGATGAGTTGCGCAAGAGCGAGTATCGGGAAGTCCAAGTCTACACCGTGGTCGGTGAGCTCGAGATTCCCGAGCTCGGCGTGCGGCAGGCGATCGGGCTGCAGGAGATGGATGAGGGTTCGGGAGCGGACCTCCTGCAGGGAGCGGCGTCAGACGCCCTGAAGAAAGCGGCCCGGCTGTTCGACGTCGGCCTCCGGGATTGATCTCGACTGGCTCCTGCGACTCGGATGGACATTGGCCCCGCCTGGGGTACCGGTGATATGAAAGATCCGGCATCCGATGAATCGCCTGTCCGTCACTTGTAACTCTTATTGGCCAGCACGGGTCCGTACGCTCGATGGGGGAGGTAGCGGCCTGAGGCTCACCAGAGGTCGTCGTCAAAGAAGATGGGCATCGACGCGAAGGCCGATCGCGCCCGCTTGCCCTTCTCCGAGAAAAAGGCCATCATCACGAGTTCCTCGTTTGGGTAGGATGCGGAACGTGGACCGGCGAGAAGCACCGCGTTGTCCATCGCAATCCACCCGTTGGCCGCGTAGAAATTCTTGAGGTGTGGGGAGCAGGTGAATAGCCCAACGTCCGCGTCGCTTGCACGTATGTAGTCGGTCGCAGCCGCTACTACCTGGCTACCGTAGCCTCGACGGCCGAACGCGGGGTAGGTCAGCACGCCGCTCAAACCGTACACCTTGTACAACGCTCCCGCGTGCTCAAGTTCCTTCCACAGCACCCCCGCGTAACTGATGAGCACCCGATTCTCCGCAAGCGCGAAATGGGTGGGGTGCTGCTCCGGGCGATGGATCCAATTCCGCAGCCGATTCCCTTCCACAAATCCCTCCGGCCATTGGACTCTCAAAAACGAGAGCACCTGGCACTTGAGGTCCGCTGGCAACTCCCCATCCGCGTACGTGAACACTTCCACCGCGGACGCTCCAAACCGTCTCCCGGCATGCCCTGCCCATCCGGACGTGCTGATGTTCGGCACGCGATCCGCTCCATGTCCTCTCGAGGCGGCGGAACGACAAGGGCTTCGCTGTCTTTGTTCATCGACCTGGTGCGGCCGCTCCCGCCTTTCCCGAACATGCGAAAAAGGTTCGGGCCCGCGCGTCGAGTACCTCCGCCTGGCCGGCCCTGGTCGTTAGCGAGTTGCCCAGAGCAGCCCGCGCTCGACGATCGTTTTCGCTTCCGGGACGTCGAAGTCGGCGGCGACGTGACCCAGCGAGCAGTAAAACACCTTGCCCACCCCATAGCGGCGTTTCCAGGCAACGGGCATCACGGTCCCGGCGATCCAGGGCGCGTGCTCGCCGGTAAAGGTCGTCGTCGCGAGCACCTCGTTCGATGGGTCGACGTGCAGGAAGTACTGCTCCGAGTGCATCCGGAAAGAGCCGATGCCCTCGGTGATCGGATCGACGATGTCGGTAATCTCGACTGAGTAGTCGATGATGTTGCCGGGGTGCGCAACCCACTGCCCGCCGACCGCGAACTGGTACTCGACGTTCATCCGGAAAGCGTCGCCCATGCCCCCGTGCCAGCCGCCGAGGCCGGTCCCGGCCTTGACGGCTCTGAGTAGACCATTCTCCTGCTCTCGCGTGATCGTGCTCTGGGTGTAGACCGGCACGATCAGGTCCGTGGCCGCCAGCCGATCGGCGTCGAGGAAGACATCGAGGCTGGTCTCCAGGTCCACGCGATGCCCGTGATCTTGCAACGCTGAGGCGAAGATGTTCGCAGTCCGCTCCGGCTCGTGGCCCTCCCAGCCTCCCCAGACGATCAGCGCGGTCTTTCCTGTATCACTCATGGTCTAACCTCCGGGGATATGTCGCGCACGTGGGGTCGCCGCTGCCAGTCCCCAGCGTCCCCTGCCAGGGCATTACCGTCAAGAGCGCACAGCCGCCCCTTCCCGCTCGGTCGACCGTGGGAACGTCCTCTCCCAGTCCCGATGAGTCGCTCTACTCCTCCGAATATGGCCCGTCAGCTCGCGCTTCCCAGGAGATGCCGGGGTCATCGCCGAAACGCCCTCGCATGACGTGGATCGCGCCGGGGTTGCTGTCGACAAGAATGAAACGGCGACCGAGCTGGCGGGCGGCGATCCCTGTCGTGCCGCTGCCGGCGAAGAAGTCCAGCACCAGGTCGCCGGGATTCGACGATGCGGTGAGGATTCGCCGGAGAACGCCGAGCGGCTTCTGGGTCGGGTACCCCGTCCGCTCGCTGCCGCTGGTCGGGACGATCGTGTGCCACCAGACATCGGTTGGGAGCTTGCCCCGGGCGACCTTCTCCGGACCGACGAGACCCGGTGCCATGTAGGGCTCCCGGTCGATGAGGTCGGCATTGAAGGTGTAGCGAGCGGGATCCCTGGCGTAGAAGAAGATGGTGTCGTGCTTGGCCGGCCAGCGTCGCGTGGTGCGAGCACCGTAGTCGTAGGCCCAGATGATCTCGTTGATGAAGCTGGCACGCCCGAAGATGCCATCGAGCAGCAGCTTGCAGGCGTGGGCCTCACGGTAATCGATGTGAAAGTAGATGGCGCCGGTCACCGTCAGGACGCGATGCGACTCGACAAGGCGCGGCTCGATGAAAGCAAGGAAGTCGTCGAAGGCGTCATCGAACGACTGGGTGCCGAGCGTGGTCGTGCGGTAACGGGCGCCCGCGAAGCCGGTGCGATCACCATCATCCGACCGCTCGGTCCGGATCCGGGTACGAGCCTGGACGCGTCCGGTGTTGAAGGGCGGGTCGATGTAAATGAGGTCGACGGAGCCGGAGGGCAGGTCACGGAGAACGTCGAGGTTGTCGGCGAGGATGATCCGGGACGACGGGTTGGGCTCGGAAGGCGTCATGCCAGGAAGGATACATGGGTGATAGGAGGATTCGTCCGCTCGCGAGCCTCATCAAGCTGTTCCCGGTCACCATTCCAACGGGCTTGAGGGGCCACATACTCTCGATACATTCACCGCCGCCCGTCGGCAAGCGCAGGCACCGGTTCCCCAGGATCCGCGGGAAACGGAAATGACGAGCCGGAGGCGTCGTGTCGTATGGAAGGTGATTGTTCGCTGCCAATCACGACGATCGCGTCCGCGGTACATCGAGAGGGAGAGACATACCGCAGGTGGCCGGTCGAAATGGCTCACCAATAGGGATGTCTGCCGGTAGGGGATCACGAACGGGCGCATCAATCCCTAATCGGAATCGTGGCCGGGTCGAGAGGAGCCGGACGTTCGCAGGTTGTCCCGAGCATGATGGTGCCGCCCTCGTCGCCCGCCGATTCCGCGGCCGTCATCAACTCGAGGACATGGTTGGCGAGGGCGGCGCCGGCACGGGGCAGACGGCCCTCCACCATGCCCATTGCGAAGTCCGAGAGCCCGAGCCCACGGGCGTTGTCGGCAAACCCGGAATCAAGTGGGATCTCCTCCCACGCCTTCGTCTCCCGCCGATAGAGGCGGACCGGACCGCCGAAGGTGTTCGGGTCGGGGACGCTCAGCGTGCCTTCGGCACCGTAGATTTCGATCTTCGGACGTTCGCTGGCCCAGACATCGTAGGTCGCGGTGAACGACGCGACCGGGCCGCTCGCGAAGGTAAAGGAGGCATTGACGAAGGTGGGGGTGTCGACCGGGATCACCTGACCGGCGAGCGGTTGCGAGGAGATCGTGCGGGTCGGAAAGCTGATCCGGGAGTTCCCCGAGACGGAGCGGACCGGGCCGATCAGGCCGACGAGCGCGGTCAGGTAATAGGGTCCAAGGTTGAACACGGGACCGCCGCCGGGCTGATACGAGAAGGCCGGGTTCGGGTGCCAGTGTTCGTTGCCGTGGGAGGCGAAGCAGGCGGCCGCGCCGACGATCTCGCCGATCGCCCCCTCATCGATGAGGCGTCGGCAGGTCTGGTG
Organism: uncultured Thermomicrobiales bacterium; assembly: GCA_902806365.1. Taxonomy (GTDB): domain Bacteria; phylum Chloroflexota; class Chloroflexia; order Thermomicrobiales; family UBA6265; genus CADCWJ01. The sequence goes on along the minus strand of CADCWJ010000089.1, from coordinate 3,698 downwards.
CCCAGCGCCGAGAAAGGTATCCGGCGCGGCACCGACGAGGAGGTTCGCGGAGCTGGCGAGGTCGACCAGCTCACTCCCCTCCTCCGGCGTCGTCGCCAGCGGCTTTTCGGAGTAGGTCGACCTGCCATGCTCGATGCTCCGGCGGGCGACCTGGTAATGGGCGGCCGGGATCGTGAGATTCAGGACGATGTCTATCTCCGGAGAGGCCGTCACCTCGTCGACGCTCATCACATGGGGGATGCCATAGGCGGCGGCCTGGGTCTCGGCCCGCTCGCGAACCAGATCGGCGCAGGCGACGACTTCGAGATTGGCGAAGCGGCCGGTGGCATTCTTTAGGTAGATATCGCTGATGGTGCCGCAGCCGACGAGGCCGACGCGAACCCGTGATGTGGAGATCATGTCCGGAGCCCTCAGCCTTCCAGTACGCAGCTCGACGCCTGACAGGACGACATCCCGCCCTTGTCTGATCGATGGCGGGTCGGGGGACCACCCACCCCGCTCCCCGTCATGATCACCATTCGCCTAAATAACCACTCGCTCCGAAAGCGGAGACCCGTCGTCAGGTCGTACAGAAGGTGGCGACGAGATCGTAGACGAAGCGGGACCCGAGCGCGAGGTCGTCGATGTGAATCCGCTCGTTGTGCCCATGGACGAGCGGATTGTAGAGGGCGACGCGCTCCCCGGCGAGGATCGGGAAGAAGCCGTACACCTTGATCCCGGGCAGGAGCTTGGCGTCGGTTCCACCGGAGATGAGGGTCGGGAGGATGTGCGCGTCGGGCTGGAGAGCCTGCATCGTCGTTCGGATGGCGTCGAAGAACGGGGAATCCGGGTCGGCGGCGATTCCGGTACCCCGGCTGGTGAGTGTCACCTCGGCGACGTCGCCGACAGCCTCCTGGACCGCGGCACGGAAGGCCTCGGGATCCTCCCCCGGCAGAAGCCGACCATCAATGGAGAGCGTTACTTCGGAAGGGATGACGTTGATCCGCTGGCCACCTGCGACGATGGTCGGCACGGCGGTGTTGTGGCTGATCGCGTAAAGCATCGCGCGGACGTTGTCGGCGAGCGGGAGCCGAGCCAGATCGTCCCAGTTTGGGGTGTCGCTGACGAGGACGCTCTCGATCAGCGTCCTGGTGTCGCCACCGAGGGCATCGGCAACTCCCTGGAGGAGCAGGCGGACGGGCGAGGTGAGCACCATTGGGGGCTGCCAGTCGTGGAGGCGCTGGAGAGCGATTCCCAGGTTGCGCATCGCGGTGCCGGGGATCGGAATCGAGGCATGTCCCGGGTTGCCGCGGGCGGTGAGCTGCAGGCGGCTGCCGCCCTTCTCTCCGACCTGGCAGGTGTAAAAGGAAGCACCACCGATATCGAATGGTGAGCCACCCCCCTCGTTGATCGCGTACTCGGCGTCGATCAGTTCTCGGTGATGGTTCCACACCCAGTCCGCGCCGAGCTTGCCCCCGGCCTCCTCATCGGCGAAGGCGCAGAAGATGAGATCGCGGGTGAGCGGAAGGTCGGCTCGCTTGACGGCGAGAAAGGCGGCGAGCTCGCCGGCGACCTGGCCCTTCATGTCGAGCGCGCCGCGACCCCATATGAAGCCATCGACATGCTCGCCGGAGAACGGACCGCGCTCCCACTTGTCGGCCTCGACGGTGACGACATCGGTGTGGCCCATGAGGAGGATGGAGCGACCGGTCGGACTCGCGGCGCGCAGGCGGGCGACGATGGTGGCGCGTCCGGGGGCGGCCTCGACGATCCGGAACTCGATCCCCTCGGCGGTCAGGATGTCGCCGATGTAGTCGGCGGCGAGACGCTCGTTGCCAGGCGGGCTGGTGGTATCGAGGCGAAGAAGCGCCTGGAGGTGACGTGCGGCTTCCTGTTTGAGCGAGGCAGCGAGGGTGTCATCGGCAGCGGTGCTCGGGGGCGTGGGCGAGGAAGACATTGGATCGGGCATCCTTTGGCGAGTTGGAGACGCCTGAAGTGAGGCGGGAGTTTCGGCAATCGGGCGATCTTACCGGGATGGGGATGGTGGGGCAATGTGACCACCGATTGAGCCAGGTTTCGCCCGGGCCAGGCGCGGTACAATCGGGAAGCGTCGATCCGGCTCGTCGATACAGGCAACGGATGGACGCCCAGCCGAATTGGTGGAATTGGCAGACACGCCAGCCTTAGGAGCTGGTGCCCGCGAGGGTGTGTGGGTTCGAGTCCCGCATTCGGCACTCGCCAACTTCTATGCAGGCACCCCTACCAATCATGCCGCGTTATGGGGAGTCGCTATGCGTGGACGGGGTTCGGCAGGGAATTGAGCAGTCGGTCAAACCGGGATGATGCCCGCATGCCCGCCCTCTGATATCGGATCAGGATGTGAAGGATCGATTATGGACCTGATCGAACGATTGTTGGGGCACGGACGGTGGTTTACTGTCATGTTTCTCGAAGCTGCGCTTCCGCTGTCGGACGAGCAGCTGGATCGCGAGTTCGACATCGGGCACCGGACCTACCGGAAAACGGCGGTGCACATGGTGAACGTGATCGAAGGCGAGACAGCCCGGCTTCGCGGAGTGCCACCGGCGGAGCGTTTGGCTGAGAATGCTTCGATTCCGGACACGCTCGAGGCGCACAAGATCGCCTACGATAAGTTCGAGGAAGCGGTTCGGGCGGTTGTTGCCGCCGGGAACGAAAAGCAGAATGCCACCTACGTCGACAACTTTGGCATCCCACAGTCCTACGGCGGGACCGTACTGTATGTCATCATGCAGAACGTGGTGCGCCTGTCCGAACTCCGGCATTTCCTGGTACGTCTCGACGTGGAGAACCTGTTCGAGGGGGATGTACAGGAATGGGAGCACTTTGCCGGACTGATCGATCAGTGGGGCGGGCAGTACCCAAAAGGGTTTGTCCGTCCTTGGGCGAGCTAGCTCCAGATCCGAACCGGCCGAAGTTGACAAAAACGCCGAGCAACGCCCCTACGCCAGCCTTATGTCCACCATGCCATCACCAGGCTCGGTGCTCTCTTTCTGCTTGACACCATGCATCTCTGCCTCCACCCCCGACCCGAATGCCGCCATACACCGCCATCGGTATCGCCAGCCGCGTGGCGGCGTTCTCCGTCCGCCGGTGAGGTGACCGCCGGACAGCCCGCGGTCACCTCACCGGGCTGATCGAACGCATGCCCTTCCCGATGCGCGCGATCCAGGTCGATGGCGGCTCGGAATTCAGGAGAGTCGACCCGGTACAATGCCTGCCGGCGGATGAGGTCATCCGCCGCGTTGCGTGACACGTTCTGAATCACGCATGGGAAATGGAAAAGACAGATCGTTCGGGAAAGGCAGCCGGATGAGCATGTCGGTGCGTATGATGATCGAACTCGGACCCAAGGGGAAGAAATCAGTTGCCTATGCCGTCGATTGGCCTGGGTGGAGCCGGGGCGCGAAAACTCCCGACAAGGCGATCGAAGCGCTGGAATCATATCGATCGCGCTATCGACCGATCGCGGAGATCGCCGATCTCGATGCGGAGTTCGACGCCGCCGGACCGCTGGTCGAAGGCGATCGGTACACCGGAACTGGTTCTACCGATTTCTGGGGTATTTCGTTCGCTGCTTCCCCGGAAGAGCGGGAAGGGATGTCCGAGCAACAACTCGAACGTCGACTTGCGCTCCTGCAGGCTGCCTGGGCGTTCTTTGATCAGGTTGCCAAACGTGT
>CADCWJ010000088.1 GCA_902806365.1 uncultured Thermomicrobiales bacterium | reverse complement strand
TTGCTGATCGAGGGCTCGTTCGCCGTCGTCTACGGCCTCGCCGAGACCGCGGCCCTGCGCCAGGTGGTGCCCACCGCACAGCTGCCGACCGCCGTGGCCCAGCAGCAGCTGCAGTACTCGATCGGCGGCATCGTCAGACTATTCGTTGGTCCGCGACAAGACCTAATGATTGTTCTGTCTTATCTGACCTTACGGGCGAGCACGTAGCCTTCGTCGTCGCTGGGGGTTTGCCAGTACGGCAGGTAGTGGTCCAGCAGCGCCGCGCTGATTCGGAACGAGTCCCTCGGGGGATCGGCGCTCCGTCGCGCGACCCGCTCCCGGATCGTCTCGATCGGGGTATCGAGGTAGTAGAGCACCGCTTCCGCCCCCATCCCCTCGATCCTCCTCCGCAGCAACGCCCGCTCCTCCTTCGCCCAAAAGCCTTCGTCGATGATGACGTCAATCCCCTTCTGGACGAGTTGGAACGCAACATCCCTCGAGAGCCCGATGATCCTGTCGTCGTAGTCCGCATAATCTTCGATGGTGGGGTCGTTTCCGATCAGGCGGATGAGCCACTCATCCTTCGTGATCCGCACCGCACCGGTACGTTCCTCAAGCTTCCTTGCGAACGTGGTTTTCCCGGCGCCGATGAAGCCGCAGAGGAGATAGACAGTTGGTTTTGCTTTCATCGGTGGATTATACCGAGTTCGAATCCACATCCACCCCCACGCACGCCTCGACGGGTTGGTGCTGCGGAGGAACCGGGGCGCATCAGGAACCCGGTGGGCTGACTGCCTTGCCGCATGACGACCGCGATCGCATTCTCCCGGCCGAGTGCCTAGAGACATGCGATCTCCGCGAACGGTTCCACCTGTTCGCGTTTCACAGCGACGACTGGTCCGGCGGTTGGTGGAGTACGCTGGAGTGGTCATTGCTTCCCGCCTTGAAGCTGGGCGAGGTCGCAACGACATAACCGAAATGACACACGGCAAGGTGACTCTCTGATGGAGACAGGGCGCATTCTCGACAGGCGACATCCGCTCGGGGTCTTCGATTCCGGACTGGGCGGGCTCAGCGTGCTCCGTGAAATCCGGCTGATGATGCCCGCCGAAGATGTGCTCTATTACGCCGACAATGCCTTCTGTCCCTACGGGCTCCGTGACCCCCGGGAGATTCGGGAACGGACCGTCCTGATCTCCCGGTTGTTGCTCGAACAGGGTGCGAAGGCGATCGTCGTGGCCTGCAACACCGCCAGCGCGATGGCGATCGAACATCTTCGCGAAATCTTTCCCGGGATCGCCTTTGTCGGGCTGGAACCGGCCGTCAAGCCGGCGGTGAAACTCACGCGATCGCGAAGGGTTGGGGTGCTGGCGACGCCGCGGACCGTCGCCGGCGAGCGCCTGCGGTGGCTGATCGAGACGCACGCGAACGGGGTCGAGGTGCGGACGGTAGCCGCAACCGGGCTGGTCGAGCTGGTCGAGGCGGGCGTCCTGTCGGGGGAAGCGGTGACGGAGGCATTGGGACCGCTGCTCGATCCGATGCTGGAGGCGGGCGTCGACGTCATCGTCCTCGGGTGTACCCATTACCCGTTTCTGCGGGCGGAGATTGAGGCGTATGTGGGGAGCGATGTCGCGGTGATCGACTCTGGCGTGGCGATCGCCCGGCGCACGCTGGCGGTGCTGAGCCGGTTCGACCTGGATCGAGAGCACCAGGCGGCGGGATGGCTGCGCCTGATGACGAGTGACGACGCGGAGACGGTCGGCCCGATCGCACGGATGCTGATGACGGAGGACGCGTCGATGGAGTCGGTGCCGGTGGATGTTGTCGTCGCGGTCGCCGACCGCCGCTAGTCCGCCAGTTGGCGAGCAAGGTCTCGCGACCTACGCTTGCAGGTTTCGCCGGGCAGGAAGCAGGTCGTCGTGACGGGATCCGGAGGTGGGATGTAGTGACGACCCTCTATGGTCGCCTGCAGGTCGTGATCGACGAGTAACGACGATCGGGACGATCGCTGGTGTTGCGGGCGCGGAAACCAGCGTGAAGCTTCGCTTCACCGGGCAGGAAGACAGGTCTACCCCTACCGATCTCCGGGCGGGCACCCCGAGCGGCTCCGACATTGATCCCCGCCGAACGGACGGTTTGAGATGGAGCCGCGGCCTAGCGGTGGCCGCGGGCGTCGATGATGTCCGGGAGGATCCTTGCGACCTCGGGATAGACGCGTTCGTTGGCGTCCTGCAGGTGATCCGCCTGCTCGACATCGAGCATGATCGCCGCCTGGATCACCTCGTCCATGTTGTGGACGAAGATGAACTCCATCTCGTCACGGATGTTCTGCGGGATCTCCCGCATTTCTCGCTGGTTGTCGGCCGGCACGATCAGCCGCCGGATGCCATGACGATGGGCCGCGAGCGTCTTGTCGCGCAGGCCCCCGATCGGCAGCACACGGCCACGCAGCGTGATCTCCCCGGTCATCGCCGTGTCGTTGCGGACCGGGCGCCTCGTCAACGCGGAGATCACGGCGGTCGCCATCGTGATCCCGGCGGAGGGGCCATCCTTGGGGGTTGCCCCTTCCGAGAGATGGATGTGGAGATCGAACCGATCCTGGAAGTCACGCGCGATCCGCAGCTCGTCGGCCCGTGAGCGGGCGTAGGACATTGCCGCGCGGGCCGACTCCTGCATCACATCGCCCGCCTGCCCGGTGATCGTCAGGCTTCCCTTGCCCGGCATCGTGGCGACCTCGACGGGGATGATCTCGCCGCCGATCTCGGTTGTGCCGAGCCCGATCGCCAGCCCGATCTGGCTGCCCCCCAGATCCTGCTCGAACCCGTACTTCCGAGGGCCGAGATAGCGTTCGAGCTGTGCCTCGTCGACCTCGATTGGATCGGCCTGGTCGATCTTGCCGCGCACGATCAGCGTCGCGATCTTCCGGCAGAACCCGGCCACCTCGCGGTCGAGCCCGCGGACCCCAGCTTCGCGCGTGTAGTCGCGGATGATGCGGCGCCAGATCGGCTGTGGCACGTCGATTGTCGAGAGGCCGAGACCACTCGCGGTCAGTTGCCGGCGAAGCAGATGACGCTGGCCGATCTCCATTTTCTCGTCTTCGGTATAGCCGGAGATCTCGATTATCTCCATCCGGTCCCGCAACGGACGAGGAATTTGCTGGGCGTAGTTGGCGGTGGTGATGAAGAGAACCTGCGAAAGATCGTAGGGGATGTCGAGGAAGTGATCGGTGAACGTGCGGTTCTGCTCGGGATCGAGAACCTCGAGCATCGCCGCCGTCGGGTAGCCGCGGTAATCGGCCGCCAGCTTGTCGATCTCGTCGAGCAGGATGACCGGGTTGATCGTGCCGGCAGTCTTCATCGCGTTGACGATGCGACCCGGCATCGCACCGATGTAGGTCCGGCGGTGGCCCCGGATCTCGGCCTCGTCGCGAACGCCACCGAGGCTCACCCGGACGAACTTGCGCCCCATCGCCTCGGCCACGGAGCGGCCCAGGCTGGTCTTGCCGACGCCCGGCGGTCCGACGAGACAGAGGATCTGCGCGGTTGTGGTTGCGCCCGCCGAAAGGGTGAGCTTGCGCACAGCCAGGAACTCGACGATTCGCTCCTTGACCGGCTCCAGCCCGTAGTGATCTTCGTTGAGGATGCGCTCGGCTTCGAGGAGGTCAATCTGATCCGACGATTGCTCATGCCATGGTAGCGCCAGCATGGTTTCGAGGTATGTGCGGACGACGGTCGCTTCGGCGGATACCCCTGGCATCCGTTCGAGCCGGACCAGCTCGCGTTCCATCTTCTCACGGGCGTGGAGCGGCATCCCCCGCCCGGCGATCTTGGCCCGGAGGTGGTCGAACTCGTTGCCTTCCTCGCCGCCCAATTCCTCGTGGATTACCTTGAGCTGCTCGCGGAGGTAATACTCGCGCTGCGTCTTGTCCATCTGATCGCGGACGCGGTCGCGAATCTTTTGCTCCAGCTCGAGCACTTCGAGCTCGCCGGAGAGGTAGGCGCCGAGATGCTCGAGGCGGACCAGCGGATCGAGTGTCTCCAGAAGCTCCTGCCGGGTCTCGACCTCGTTGACGACCTGGGTTGCCAGCAGGTCGGCGAGATGTCCCGGATTGGTTGCGCGCTGGACCATGTCGAGCACTTCGTTCGCGATGAGATCCCGCGACTCGGCGAACTGGCCGGTGAGATGCTGCACATGCTGGATCAGGAGCGTCGACTCATCCGGGTTCCCCTGCGGTTCCGCAAGCTCCTCGATGGAGGTCATGAAGAACGGCCGGGAGTTCTCGACGGCGCTCAGGCGAATCCTGTGCATCCCTTCGAGCACGACCTGGAGATTGCCGCCTGGCTGTCGATCGACCGAGAGGATGTTGGCCAGCGTCCCGACATCGAACAGGTCGGATGCCCGCGGATCATCAACATCCCTGGTGCGGTGGGTGGTGACCGCGATCGTGCGATTGCCGAGCATCGCTTCCTCGACCGCATGGATCGAGTGGGGCCGGACCGCCAGGAAGGTGACCACATTGCGTGGGAAGATGACGACGTTCTTCAAGGGCAACAGCGGCGTGCGTGAATCCTGCGTGTCCACGTCCCACGCGCCCGTACCACGATGTTGTGGCATGCAACAATACCTCCCCAAACCCTCTCAAGGCAGGACATCAACCGCGACGACATCCCCACATGCGTCGCTGTTGTGGACCGAATCCGTCTCGCCTTGCGGACAGTATCATACCCCTTGAACCTCCCCGTCGCTAGCCCACCGACCTGCTTTCGGTGACTTTCAGTCCCCGCGAGGCATATTCGAGGCAATGCGGGATCGCGTCGTGAGGGGTGCATACGTACGATACCATCTCATGCCGTTGGGCGGCGAAGCGCGTCGTTTGGCCCAGCTGCGAGCCTGCAGGAAGCGGGGCTACGGTGACTGGCAGTCACTCTCCGCGGTTCAGCCGCCGCGGGACCGCCGAATCGCTTCGATCATGATCGCGACCACTTCGTCCGGGTCGTCGGTAACGGTGTAGAGCTCCAGGTCACTTGGCGACACCTTTCCCTCGTGGAGCAGCATCGTGCCAAACCATTCGATCAAACCGCTCCAGTAGCCGGATCCAAAAAGCACGATTGGCATCGATCCCAGCTTCTGCGTCTGCATGAGGGTCAGGATCTCGAACATCTCGTCCATCGTGCCGAAGCCACCGGGGAAGAAGACGAACCCGTTCGCGTATTTGGCGAACATGGTCTTGCGGACGAAGAAGTAGTGGAACTGGAGCGGCAGGTTGACGTAGCGGTTGACGCCCTCCTCGAAGGGAAGCTCGATGTTGGCGCCGACCGAGACCCCGCCCGCTTCGGCGGCGCCCTTGTTGGAGGCCTCCATGATCCCCGGCCCTCCGCCGGTGATCACGGCGATCCCGGCTCGCGCGAGGTCGGCCCCGACTCGCTCCGCCAATGCGTACATCGGGTCATCCGGTTTGGTTCGGGCCGAGCCGAAGATCGAGACGCCCGGTCCGATCTCGGCTAGGGCGTCGAACCCCTCGACGAACTCGCCGAGGATGCGGAGCACCCGCCACTGATCGCTGTGGGTGAATGCGGCGGCGTTGGCACGGTCCCTGTCCGTCCAGGAGAGGAACCGACGGTCTTCGGTATCCATGCGCTCAGGTGACGTGGGCTGCTGGCCAGGCTGGGGCTGGACGGCCAGTCCGGGAGCCGGCCGGTCATCTCTCTTGCCGGCAGGCCCGGAACCACGTGGGGAGTCGGAGGAGGTCATGGCTGAGAATCCTTGCGAGCGCTCGAGGCGTCTGATACGGCATTCGGCAGTGGTCGCCGCTGGAGGGTACTCTACGTGATCGGCTGGTCCCCGAAGTGATGGCCCACTCCCCCGAACCGGAATTGGTGAAAGGCGATTCGACTACGCATGGGCACCCCAACGATCATGCCGGCCCCCGTGGGGGTGGGACCTCCGTGCACCTGAGGCGACGGCACGATGCCCGGCTTCCCGCCATATTGCTAATCTGCGTGATCGGTGGCCTCCTCGGTGCCTGCGGCGGCAATGGCGCCACCGATTCCACCGCTCCGGCGTCCACGTCACCTCCTGCGACCGCCTCCCCGCAACCGCTCGAACTGGGCTCGGTGGTGTGGACGACCGGGATCGCGACGGGCACCGGAGCGCCGGTCGACCGGGTGAGCGTCTTCCCCCGCGACGCGGTCGCGATCCACGCCGCGGTCGAGGCACGCAGCCTGCCCGCCGGTACCACCCTGACGGCCGCCTGGGAGATCAATGGCCAGCCGATCGAGGCACTTTCGACGACAGTCACGGTTGACCAGCCTCGTCGCGGGGGGTGGGCCGATTTCCGGCTCGAGTGGGCGGGGGAGACGCGCTGGCCGGCCGGCACGCTGGCAATCCGGATCAGCGCCAGTACCGGAGAAACGGTCGAGGGCACGGTCCGCATCCGCTGAACGTGAACCAGTGTGGCGGGTCCGAGGGGGAAGAGAGGGCGAACATGTCGCTGAATCGTCAGAGGCGAAACTGGGGTTGCCGGGTGCGGGAGACGTACGAACTGGGCATCCATGCGATTGCGCTTGAAAACCGGATGCTCCGGATCTCGGTGCTCCCGGGCAAGGGAACCGATCTCGTCGAGTTCAACTACAAGCCCGTCGATCTGGATTTCGTCTGGATTGCTCCCGGGGGAATCCGGAATCCAGCGGTGACCCATTCGACCAGCCCGGATCCGCTTGCAACCTTTCTCGATTCGTATCCCGGTGGGTGGCAGGAGGTCTTCCCGAACGCCGGTGCTCCTGCCATTCATGCCGGAGCGCGGTTTGGCCAGCATGGCGAGGTCTTCGCGCTGCCGTGGGATGTCGAGATCGTGGAGGACGGGGAAGACGCCGTGGCGATTCGCTGCACGGTGCGGGGCCAGAAGACACCCTGCACGATCGTGAAGACCCTGCGATTGACCGGCGACGCGCCCGTGCTGGAAATCCGGGAGTCGGTCACAAACGAAAGCCCGGTCACGATCGAGGCAATGTGGGGGCACCACATCACCTTCGGGAAGCCGTTCCTGGCGCCGGGGCACCGGATCGTTCTGCCGGAGCAGGTCATCGCCCGGCCGCATCGAGATGCGGTCGGCCCGACCGGGCGACGCGTCGCGAGCGACGACGCGTTTGCCTGGCCGCACGGGACCGGGGCTGATGGCAAACCGCTCGACGTGTCCACGATCCCGGGGCCCGGGACCGCGAGCGATTTGTTCTACCTGAGTGGTTTCCCGGACCCGACCGCCTGGTACGAGATCGTCGATCCGGAAAACGATGTTGGCATGCGTGTCGAGTGGGACGCCGAGACCATGCCGTTTCTGTGGTACTGGCAGGAGTTCGGTGCGACGACCGGCTATCCGTGGTATGGGAGGACCTATACCGTCGGGCTCGAACCGTCGTCAAGTTACCCGACCAATGGATTGCCCGATGCCGTCGCCAACGGGTCGGCCCTGGTCCTTGGGCCCGGCGAGACCCGACACTTCTGGCTCAGCGCCTCGGTACTCGACCGCTAGGGCAGTCTTCCCGCTAGCGCAGGGTCAGCGCCAGCGTCCGGATCTCGCCCGGGGCGATGTCCAGTGCGAGCGTCCCATCCACGAGTTCCGCCTCCCGCATGGCGGTCCCGAGGAACGTGCCGACGCGCGCCGCCGTCACGTCGAGGTTGTCGAACGTGACCGTAGTCATCACCGGCTCGGGTGCGTGGGAGACGAGATGGACGACGATTCCGCCGTCCCCGTTTGGCGCGAGATGCGTGATCTCGACATCCGCGTGGGAGACGCTCGCAAAGCTTCCACGGTCTGGCACCGCCGCCGACGATGCGACATAATCTGGAGCGCGAATCCCAATCAATGGCGTCGATACCGCCGCGCCGGTGTCGCGCCCGAGGGGGTAAGCCGCTTCGTCCTGCTGGCCGAGCGCGATCGCGTAGCGGAACGTCAGCTCACCGCCTTGCTCGGCCGGGAAGTTGGTGTCCCAGATGTTGTTCAGCGCCCAGGAGTAGATCGTTGATGGTGAGGTGCGCTGCTTGGGGGTCGATGCTGGAAAGGGAGCATACGGCAGGTGGATATTGCCGACCTGCACCAGCGGCGCCTCCATCGTCGCCCACGAGACGGACGGGCGACCCGCCGCCTCGAGCGTTGCCCAGTGCCGGATTGCGCGGAAGTGACGCGCGGACCCCGGCACATGCGCGGACCGCGACGAGACGACGCCCCCCGTGATCTCGAATGACGGCTCCTCGAACGCAGGTGCGAACGGAAACGCGAAGTAGACGCTCTCCTTCTCCATCGTCGCCGGCTTGTGCAGGCGATTGGCGATATGGAGCCGGGGCACGCCGTAGGGCAGGGTCAGTGTCGTCTCCAGCCAATCGGCCCCACCACCGGAAGACCGGATCGTGACCTGATCCCAGACCGCGTTCCGGTGCCGGCTCGTGATCAACCCGTATTCGCCCATGCTTCGCCGACCCAGCAGCCAGGGCCCGGCCGTGCCGATCCGGCTGGAGAGGTGGTTGAAGCCCGGGGCGCTGGTGTACCGGTCGTGAATGTAGCGGTTGAATCCAAACGGCGCGTCCGGATCGTTGAGCATTGCACCTTCGCGCCGGTCCGTGATCGTCGCGATGCTGGCGGTCGGCACATCGAATTCAACGGCCAGCCACTCGTTTTCCAGCCTGTGACCGCCCGGGCTGTCGTCGGTGTTGTCCGATGCACCGGCGCCGGGCAGCAGCGCGTACCGCGCGTATCCCAGCGGCGGAATCGTGCGCGCCAGGAAACGGATGAACTGCCCCCTGGGCCGGTGCGTCGGGTTGACCTGTGGCTCCACGATAAAGGGCACGACCGTGCCGGTGGACCGCTCGATCAGCCGGCACGACGCGATATCCCGCGCCCGCTCCGGCAGGAAGATCCGAGCCAGGTCGGACCGCTCCCATGAGCTTGGATTGAACACGAGCAGCGCATCGAGCAGCGCATCGTCCTGCGCCGGATCCTCCGGACGCCGGGCAAGGCCGGCAATGCGTTGCCGGCCACCGCCCAGCAACGTGGCGACTCGCTCCTCCGCGGTGTAGGCGAACCCTGCCTTTCGAAGCCATTGATGCTCGCCGGACGCCATCGCGATCTCGCCGCGTTCCCAGGGGTTCGCCGCGCCCCAGGTATGCTCGTCGAACAGCGCGATGTCCTCATACGCGCGCTGGACTTCGCCGGGAATGGCAGGATTCGGCTCATCGATCAGGGCGTCAGCGATGGCATGAAGCGTCTGTGCCGTGCGCAGATCGGACTGCGAGCGCCGGTTCTTCCCCAGCACGGACGCCGCGGACCCGATCCCGTCGGCCCACCAGTCCGTCCAGTCTCCGCTGAAGGTGTCGAGTTGCGAGCCGATCCTGGCTTCGGCGTCCGCGAAGAAGTTACGGCTCGTCGAGAGCCGCAGGGCCGGGTACGCCCATTGCTCGTTCCAGGCCCGAACGATTTCGGAAGGCAGCATCGATGGTGCGGCGTTGTCGGCCACGGCTCCCTGTACCCGCAGGTGGAGGACATCGTGCGCGTACGGCACCTTCGTCAGCGCGAGTCCCTCGCCGGACTCCGAAAGCAACCGCCTGTCCGGGCGATACGCATAGGCGTTTTGGGAAAGCGCGGCGAGGTACTCCGGCAAGCTGTCGCGTACCGCCTCGAAGCCAATTCCAAATCCAACTGACATGCCTTCCATGTAGGCCGAGCCGCTGAGCGTGTCGGTGTACCAGACAAGGACCCTGGCGCCGTCTGGTGCTTCCCAGTAAAACGGTCGGGTGAGATCCTGGCCGTTGAGAAGAAAGGGAACCGAACGTCCGGCGTAGTTATGCGCCACGGCGAGATACCTGATTCCCGCATCCGTCAGCAATGTGGCGAGCCCAATCGTCGAACCCGGCACGTCCGTCTGCATTGCCGAGACGATCTCGATGCCGAGCGTGTCACGCAGTTCCTGGGCGAAATCCAGTTGACGCGCAAGCTCGTCGAACGAATACGCTTCGGTGTGCATGCTGAATGGGAGGGCATGGATCTCGATCCGGCCCTCCCGGACGCGACGGACGAGCGCTTCCCGGGCCGATTGCGGCCGGGATCGGAGCCAGTGCTTCAGCGGCCACGTGACCTCGATGTTCCACCGGAACCTCGCGGCGTCGGGCCAGTCGTCGGTCAACGCGGCCAGGTCCAGCGCTGTGTCGATGTAGGCGAGTTGGGAATCGAGCACCGTCACCTGCGGATCGGTGTAGCCTATGTCGTAGTGCGAATGGTGGATGAGATGAACCGTCCACTTGCGTTGCGGCACGATCTCGAACAGCGCGCTGGCGGTCACCGAGCCCTCGCGCACGATCTCGATCGTTGCGGCCATGGCCTCGGTCACTTCCGGGACGAACAGACAGGTCGAGGCGGCATGGGTGAGTGATGGAGCCAGGGTAGGGCTCGCCACACTGAAGTCCCCGACCCGCAGGTGCGCGAACATGGCGCCATCAGAATCCGGGCCCTGAGCGCTGACCCGGACCGCTTGCTCCAGGACGCCGGCTCGCTCCCGGAAGAGGGGGACGTTGCTGATCCGGAACGTCCATGGCCCGGTGACCAGATCGATTCCCTCGGTGCTTTCGATCAGTCTCGCGCGGTTCGAGAGGACCCCGTGTGGATCCGGCGATTGGTCGTGCGAGCGGGGCATGGGCTTCACCTCACGGCGTTGCGAGCGCGCGAATCCTGATCCTCTTGCCGGTCGCGGTGATCTAATGGCCGGTCGTGGCAAATGTCAATGCCGCAACGGGACTGGGAATGCCGGCTGTTGGGGCAAGCGGGCGGCGCGCTCACATCCCGGTTTGCTTGTCGCCCTCCAGTCGCGGTGCTACGATTGAATTTACCGATCGCACAGGGCAACCGTTGAGCACGGCACTCCCGTCGGCTACGAACCATCGTGCGCGTGGCGCGGCGAAAGAAAGATTCACGGTCATGGGGCAACAGGGATTCCCAACCTCTCCAGACGATCACCACCCGGGTAGTGGACGATGCGGCTGCCATGATTCGGCGTCGGGCGAGCACGTCGAGGGCCAGGCCCTTGTACCGTCTGGTCTCGCCGCACGTGACCAGCTTGCTGCTCAGGCAGGTATCCCCTTCGTGGTCCAGGCCGGAAGCGTGCTGTTTATGGTTGCCTCGGAGGTGACCGTGTGGACACTCGCCGAGTTGCGCTTCGATAGCGTGTCGTGCACGTTTGTCGAAGCTCGCCGCGCCCGGTTCGACTGGCCGCGCGAGGCGTTTGGCGCAATGCTGAGCCGCGTCGCGGTGTCCGGCGAGATCGAGGCCGGGCTGATCAACCGGGTGACGTTGGACTTCTCCGCCTGGCTCGCGCAGCAGTTCGTTCTGTCGCGCGCCGAATAGCCTCTGTCGACGAGCGGACGCGTTTGCTGGCGTGACCCACGGCCGATTGTTTCAGGAACAGGAAACGCCGCCGGACGCAGGTCCGGCGGCGTTTCGTTGCGTGGTCGGGGGATCCGGGTTAGCGGTTAGTGCCCCGCGTCGTCGTGCGCCGGCAGATCGGGAAGCATCTCGCCCGCCCGGATCGGCACCTTCAGGATGTTCTCGAACGGCGGGATCGGGCACGACCAGCCGTGATTGTAGGCACAATAGGGGTTGTAGGCCAGATTGAAGTCGAGGCTGATCCGACCGTCCGGCAGCATCTTCGGCTCCAGATAACGCCCGACGCCATAGGTCTCATTGCCAGCGGTCGCGTCCCGGAACGGCACGAACAGGTTACCCCGCGTGCGTTCCCGGAACACCGTCAGCGTGACTGGAACTCCCTGCACCTCGAACGAGACACGGCCCGCTCGGGTGTACTGCTTGGCCTCGCCACTGACGGTGCCGATTGTCACTTCCTCGCCAACGCCCTCGCCGCT
>CADCWJ010000087.1 GCA_902806365.1 uncultured Thermomicrobiales bacterium | reverse complement strand
GCGATGGGCAAGCAGAACGCCGATATCGTCGCGCTTTCGAACAGCGGGGAAGGGAGCCGGAACCTGACCGCGATCAGGCCGGAGTTCCAGATCGTGGAGGGGCCGGGCGAGTACGAGATGCACGACGTCTTCGTGACGGGCATCCGCACCTATCACGACGATCAGCAGGGCAAGGCGCTGGGGTACAACACCTGCTATGTGATCGAACTCGAAGGACTCCGGATCGGGCATCTCGGCAGCCTCGGGCACGCGCTATCGGCGGAACATGTTGAAGCGCTGGGCGCGGTCGATGTCCTGATGGCGCCGGTTGGCGGCGGCACGGTGCTCCCCATGGAAAAAGTGGTCGAGATGATCGCCGAGCTGACCCCGAAAGTGGTGATCCCGATGCGCTACGCCACCGCGATCGGGGACAAGGATCTCAGCCCCGTCGAACCCTTCTGCAAGCAGCTCGGGGTCGACATCCCGGAACCCGAGGACAAGCTCGTGATCCGTCCCTCCGACCTTGCCGACTCGATGCGGCTCGTCATTCTAACGCCCGATAGCGAACCCGCCCGGCGCTGAGCCCGCTCGCGCTATTCCCGCCGGTGTGACCCTCGCCGCCGGGAACCCTGATCCGTTTGTTCCCTGGAGGAAAGGCCGCATGCCCAAGTACATCTTCGTGACCGGTGGCGTCGTGTCGTCCGTTGGCAAGGGCATCACCACCGCTTCCCTCGGCCGGATCATCAAGGATCGTGGGGCGCGGATATCGATCATGAAGCTCGATCCCTATCTCAATGTCGATCCGGGCACGATGTCGCCCTACCAGCACGGCGAGGTGTTCGTCACCGACGATGGCGCCGAGACCGATCTCGATCTCGGCAATTACGAGCGCTTCATCGACGAAAACCTTTCGAAGGCCTCGAACGTCACCACGGGCCAGGTGTATTCGAGCGTCATCGCCAAGGAGCGCCGGGGCGACTACCTGGGTGGCACGATCCAGGTCATCCCCCACATCACCAACGAGGTCAAGCACCGGATCCAGCTCGCTTCACGGCAGCACGAATGCGATGTGGTGATCGTGGAGGTCGGCGGAACCGTCGGTGACATCGAGGGCCAGGCCATGATCGAGGCGATCCGCCAGATGCGCCGGGATGTCGGGCGCGCGAACAGCCTCTACATCCACGTCACGCTGCTGCCCCAGATTGCGACCACCGGCGAGCTGAAGACCAAGCCGACCCAGCAGAGTGTGCGCGAGCTGCGCTCGCTCGGGATTCAGCCGGATGTGATCGTGTGCCGCTCTGACCGGGAGATCCCTCCGGAAACGCGCGACAAGATTGCCTTGTTCTGCGATGTCGAACCCGACGCGGTGATCGGGATGCCGACGGCGTCGACAATATACGAGGTGCCATTGATTCTCGAGCGGGAGGGGCTTGGTTCCTGGATCGCGAGCCGGTTCAACCTGGCGCAGAAGCCGCAGCTCGTCGAATGGGAAGCGATGGTGCAGCACATCCAGGCGCCCAAGAAACCGGTCCGGATCGGCCTGGTCGGGAAGTATGTCGAGCTGCATGACGCCTATCTCAGCGTCACGGAATCCCTGATGCACGCGGGCCTGCATCACAACGTGGATGTCGATCTCGTCTGGATCAACTCGGAAACCATTTCCCCGGACGACCTCGATCGCGTGCTTCGCCGGGTGTCGGGGATCGTCGTGCCGGGGGGATTCGGCCCCCGCGGGGTCGATGGCAAGATCGCCGCCGCAACCTTCGCCCGTGAGCGAGACATTCCCTATCTCGGGCTGTGCTACGGGCTGCACATCGCGGCGATCGAGTTCGCCCGCAATGTGTGCGGGCTCGACGGCGCGAATTCCACCGAGATCGACCCCCATACGCCGCATCCCGTGATCGACCTGATGCCCGGTCAACATGGGGTGGACATGGGCGGCACGATGCGGCGGGGTCTCTGGCCATGCGCCCTGCGGCCCGGCACCCGGGCAGCTTCGGCCTACGGCTCGGATCTGGTCAGCGAGCGGCATCGCCATCGGTTCGAGGTAAGCAACGCGTATCGTGCCCAGATGGAAAGCGCGGGCATGATGGTCAGCGGTGCGTCGCCGGACGG
>CADCWJ010000086.1 GCA_902806365.1 uncultured Thermomicrobiales bacterium | reverse complement strand
GGCTGTGCTTGTTCTTGATCACCAGCAGAATGTGCACAGCCGTCGTCAGGGCGATCATGGCGGGAACGACGAAGATGTGTAGCGTGTAGAGGCGAGGCAGACTGCCTAGTGACGGGAAAGCACCGCCGAAGAACAACTCGGCCGCCACGTTGCCGACCCAGGGGATCGAGCGGGCGATCGAGTAGCCGATACCGGTAGCCGTCACCGCATACGAGTCAAACGGGAGCGCGTAGCCGAGGAACCCCGCGACCAGGGTCAGGATCAGCATCACCACGCCGATGATCCAATTCAACTCCCGGGGCTTCCTGTAGTTGCCGAAGAAGAAGATCCGGATCACGTGCAGCAGGGTCGAGAGGACCATGACGTGGGCCGCCCAGTGGTGGACGTTCCGGAACAGGTTGGCGACCGGGATCGACTCGATCAGGCGGACGCTGGCATAGGCCTCAGGGAGTTCCTGGCCATTCACCTCGACCGGGGCGCTGGAGGGGATGTAGATCAGGCCGAGATAAACTCCCGTCACGATCAGGATGATGAACGAGAAGGAAGCCATCTCCCCCAGGAAGAAGGTCGTGTGGACCGGAAAAGCCTTGCGCCCGTACTTCGCATTGAGCCCCGTGACACCGACCCGCTCATTGATCCAGTCCGCCTTGGACGTCTCACGACGGGCCGCTCGGGGCGCAGTCCCGCGTCGGACCGCCCCGGCGCGCGAGTCGGAGCCGGGATTCCGGGGCGGGACAGGGCGGACCACAGGATGGGCTTCTGTCGCCGGCATGATGGTCGTCACCGGAACGGCTGGACGTTGGGTATCGCTCATGGAGTCCTCATCGGGTGAGCACCGAGGCATGCTGAACGGGTCGCGATGTCACTGCGGCCCAACCGGACCGGAGAACTGACCGGCGACCGAGATGATCCCGTTGTCCGTCACAGAGACCGCGATCGAGGGCAGAGCACGGTCGGCGGGACCGCCGGTCACGTCCGCGTTGGCGGTCGGATCAAACTGGCTGTTGTGGCAGGGACATGCGATGTGGCCGTCCTGGTTCAGGTCGGAATAGACGACACAACCTAAGTGCGTGCAGATCGCGCTGTAGGCGACCAAGCCTTCGGCACCGTCTCCCTGCGCCAGCCGGACGACCTGGATCAGATTGGCCTGGTTGTCGGATTTGCCTTCGGGGAACGCCTGGATTCCGTCTCCGACCGCCAGGTCGTCGGCCATCACCGGCTGTCCGGCCGTGCCGCCTCCTGCGTTGGACGCGTAGACCAATGCGTCGCCCGAGGCCACCTCGGTCTGTTGCTGGCTCAGTGCCCGGAGGGCCAGGGCTGGGAGGGCGAAGGCCAACGCGAAGGCGCCATACCCGGCTCGAATCAACCACTTCAGCGCCCGCCGCCGGTTGACCATCCAATGTTCATCGACCTCGGGTCCCGAGAATCGCGAGTCACTCCTATGCTCTGCCATCGATTCCGTCTCCTCGTCTCGCTCGTCCAACTCAATAAACGGTCTACGTCAAGACATCGGCCCTACCACGGCACCCCGTCGTTGCGGTCGTCGAAATGGGCCTCGTCTCCGACGAAGGCCTCCTTGTAGAAGACCAGGATGATCGCCAGCAAGATGCAGCCACCCCCGGCCAGCCAGCCGATCGCCCAGACATCCCAGTTCGAGACCAGGCCGATCCCCAATGCCACCGACACGGCGAACAAGACGAGCGAGGCGACGATGATCCCCACGGTCAGCGGGTTCGTCAGCCGGGGGGGCACGAGGCCCGGGACGAGTTGGCGCCCTTCGGAGAGCACCGAGATGTACCCCTCGACGGCGAAGATCAGCAGCGTCACCGCCAGCGCGACCAGCCCGATCTCCAACTCGTTGAACGAGAAGACGGCCTCGTCGTTCCCCCCGCGGGAGAAATACGATAGGGCTGTCAAGAGCGCCGCCACGACGGCGATGCCGAGCGTCACCAGCGGCAACCGGGGTGAGTTATCCATACTTGGTCTCCCGCATGTGTTCGCCGGCTCGCGCGTGGCCGCCATGCCCCACGCCGCCGGGTGCGTCGGGTCCGGTCGTCGCACCGCTGGTGCCAGGCCGAGCGGCGGCACTACATCCTCACCCGTCACGCGGACTCGGCCCGGCGCCATCACCGTCAATGATGACCGG
>CADCWJ010000085.1 GCA_902806365.1 uncultured Thermomicrobiales bacterium | reverse complement strand
GTTGTACGCCGGGATCACGAGTGAGAGTCTCGGGCGCGGGAAAGCGTGCAACACCCACTCCGGTGGTTCGACGACGTTGAGCCTTACGGTGACTCGGGGAAGCTCCTTGGGAGGAATCCTGTACGGGACCACCGAGCGCGAGGCCGTCCGAGTGTAGCCTAGCGCCGCGTGCTTGCTCCGCACCCGTCCGGTGCGTGCCAGCGGTCGAAATTATTAGGATTCAGTCGGATCGTCGCGAACCTGGCCACTTCAGGGAGTAACCGTAGGACTGATGCTCGAACTCGGCTCGCATGTCTCGACCTCGGGTGGACTCGACAAGGGGGTCGCCAGGGCCGCGGACCTTGGGATCAAGGCCATCCAAGTCTTCACCAAGAGCGAGCGCCAATGGCAGGCGAAGCCGCTGGATCCGGAGATGGTTGCCCGCTTCCGCGAGATGGCGCCGGTCGCCGGGATCGGTCACCTCGTCGCGCACGACTCGTATCTAATCAACGTCGCCTCACCTGAGCCGGACAAGTGGCAGCGCTCGCGTGAAGCGCTCATGATCGAGCTCGACCGCTGCGACGAGCTCGGCATCCCCTGGCTTGTGTCCCACCCGGGGGCGCACATGGGTTCCGGCCCAGAGGAGGGCGCGGTCCGAGTTGCTGAGGCAATCAACCGCATCCACGCGGAGAGGCCGGAGGGAAAGGCGGCGATCCTGATCGAGACGACCGCCGGGCAGGGCTCGTCAATGGGCTCCCGGTTCGAGGAGATCGGAGAGATCATCGCGCTGACACAGGACAAGAGCCGGATCGGCGTCTGCCTCGACACCTGTCACATCTTCGCGGCCGGCTACGACATCCGGACACCGGAAACGTATGCGGCGACCATGGCGAGCTTCGACCGGATCATCGGGTTGCCGTACCTGAAGTGCCTGCATCTCAACGACTCACTCAAGGATTTCGACAGCCGACGAGACCGCCACGCCCACATCGGCGAGGGGATGATCGGGGTGGAAGGATTCGCGAACGTCATGAACGACACCCGGTTAGCCGGGTTGCCCGGCATCCTGGAGACGCCGAAAGACGATGCGGGCGAGCAGGACCGAATGAACCTGGCGACGCTTCGGGG
>CADCWJ010000084.1 GCA_902806365.1 uncultured Thermomicrobiales bacterium | reverse complement strand
ATGTATGTCTTTCTCGGCATCCACATCGAGGATCTCGACGGAACCGCCAATCTGGTCGGGCCCGCGTTCGCGATCAGCGCGGCCAGCGAGCTGCCGATCGTCGCCTTTGGCGGATGGTTCCTGACCCGGTTTGGCGCGCCCCGGCTGATCGCCCTCGCGCTGGTGGTGTATGCGGGGCGCTTCCTGGCGTTCAGCTTGGCCCCGGCGGGGGTGTGGATCCTGCCGGTCCAGGCGCTGCACGGGCTGTCGTACGGGGCGTTCCTGATGGCGTCGGTGACACTGGCGCATCGCCTGGCGGGCCGGGGCCAGGCGGCAACGGCGCAGGCATTGCTGACGGCGATGTCGTTCGGGTTCGGGAGCATCACTGGCTCGCTGGCGGGCGGGGCGTTGCTGGAGTCGATCGGCACGGTGGGGTTGTTCCGGGGCGCGGCGGTGCTGATGATCCTGACGCTGGCGGTGCTCGTCGCGGGAATCCGGCTCGTCGGCCTCGACGAGCCCCGGCCGACCCCCTCAGATTGACTGTGGTCCGGACGGCATAATGCGATCACCTGTGGCTTGAACTACGGCACCGGCGCATAGCCGGAATATCGCCCGAAGGCCTGGGTCTTGCAGGCGTGGCGGGGCACGAGCGTCCAGGCGACGACGAGCGCCCCGAACACGAAATCGTCGCCTGCTGAGAGCAGAGTCGTCCCGAACACCTCGAGGAGGTGCCGGACGGCCAGAACCAGGATGGGGGAATACCATCACGCGGCTGCTGGCGGCAGGGGACGGGATCGACGGTGGCCGGCCCCGTGCGTGGAACCCGGCGACCGGCCTCGCGAATCACGCTCGATGCGTGACGCATGGACATGGATCGGAATTCCCGGCCCAAGACACGGCTGACCACCCTCCGGGTAGGCAGGAGACCGCTCGAAAGCATGACTGACATCCCACCGGAACGCGAGCAGTCGAGCGGCGATGCCGAGGCGCCATCGTCCATCTGCGTGACGTGCGGCACGCAGTTCCCGCCGTCCACGGAGACCCCACCAGGGTGCCCGATCTGCGAGGACGACCGGCAGTACATCCATCCCGGGCGCGGGCAGCAATGGACGACCCTGCCTGAGCTGCGCCAAACCCACCGCAACCGGTTCGACCCGGTGGAGCCGGGCGTGACCCGGATCGTGACCGAGCCGGCTTTCGCGATCGGTCAGCAGGCCTACCTGATCGAGACGCCCCAGGGGAACATCCTGTGGGATCTGGTCGCACTGGTCGACGAGGCAACGATCGCGGAAATCCGGGGACGACGCGGGATCGCCGCGATCGCGATCTCGCATGCGCATT
>CADCWJ010000083.1 GCA_902806365.1 uncultured Thermomicrobiales bacterium | reverse complement strand
TCGTAGTCGCGCATGAAGCGTTGACTGGTGGCGCGCTCGTGAAGTCGGAGCCGGAGAAAGCGCTGGCACTGGTCGAGCCGGATGAACTGGGAGATGTCGGTCGGCGAGAGCGAGAGCGGACCGCCGGCACGATCGGGGGAAAACACCGGAATGTCGGGCACCATCGTGTCGTTCCTGCTCCGTACGTTCATTGATGCGGGTCGTGTCATCGTCATAATGCATCGCAACGGTACCTGGGGCAAGGGGCACTTCCCAGACCATGGTCCGGCTGCGTCGGATGTGCTTCGCGCGGGGCTCCGTCGGTCGCTTCGCTTCCTCTGGATGACGATGGTGAGAAGAGGATGCTTGGGGTGCAAGGGCCGGATCATTGTTGAACAGGAACGCATCCAGCGGCGACCCAGGCTGGTTCCGATCCGGCAGGATCGGCGATGCGGGTGCTCGACGCGGGTGCTCGACGCGGCTGCGGCGCTCCCTCGGGATGGCAAGGGGAGGGGCGCTAGGGCCAACGGGGTATTCGGGATGACAGGCGTGAAAGGTGGATGACGGCAAGGGGGCTCGGGATGACAGGGGCATGCTGGAGAAAGTCAGCCGGAACGACAAGCGCCGCTAGGGAATATCCCAGGCGGCGCGTTGGCGATTGAACGTTGGTAATGGTTACGGCTGGAAGAGGACCTTGATCGCGCCGTCTTCCTTTTTCTGGAAGATGTCGTAGGCGTGCGGGGCCTCGTCCAGCGGCAGGCGATGCGTGGCGAACGTCTCGACGCCGAGCGGGTCATCGCTGCCGGTCAACAGCGGCATGATCTCGGGCGCCCAGCGCTTGACATTGGCCTGGCCCATCCGCAGCTGGAGCTGCTTGTCGAAGATCGTCAGCATCGGCAACGGGTCGGCCTGGCCGCCGTAGACACCGCTGATCGAGATCGTGCCGCCCCGGCGCACGACATCGATTGCCGTGTAGAGCGCGGAGAGGCGGTCGACGCCAGCCGTCTCCATCATCTTCGCCGCGACCGCGTCCGGCAGGAAGCCGGCCATCGTCTGGGCCAGCTTGCCGCCTGGCGAGCCGTGCGCTTCCATGCCGACAGCGTCGATCACGGAATCGGTGCCGCGGCCATCCGTCATCTCCCGGATCGCGTCGCCGACCTCCTCCGTCTCATTGACATCGATGATGTCTATCCCGTTGGCACGGGCCCGCGCAATGCGCTCGGGCACCAGATCGACGCCAATCACGCGGTGACCGCGGTGTTTGGCAATCCGGCTGGCCATGTCACCGATCGGCCC
>CADCWJ010000082.1 GCA_902806365.1 uncultured Thermomicrobiales bacterium | reverse complement strand
GAAATCGTGTTGCTCGATATCTATCCCTCAGGAGAGCAGGACACGCTTGGAATCTCCTCTGCCGATATCCTCTCCCGGCTCCGGAAGCCCGCACATCCCGCATCGGGGCCCGAGGATGCCGCTCGGATCACCGCCAGCATCGTCCGGCCAGGTGACGTCGTGCTCACACTCGGCGCAGGTGACATCACACGAACCGGCGCCCTCCTCGGTTCGTTGCTGCGCGAGGCAGGTACGAACCAGGCAGAGAAGGACGGCGGCAGGCGGGACGGAACAGCAGATGCCGCACCGCGAACGCCTCCTCGCCCGAAGCGGAAAACGGCTCCTTCCTTCGCGCTTCCCGGTGCCCCGGATCTTCGAGTCATCGAAGGCGCGTCGATGGCGATGTACACCACGGTGAGGCTGGGAGGAAACGCCGACTTCCTGATCCGCGTCCAGCACCCTGATCAGCTCGCGACAGCCGTGCGTTGGGCCCACTCGGAGGAAATGCCGCTCACCGTGATCGGCGGAGGCAGCAACCTGCTCGTCAGCGACAAAGGGATCCGCGGAGTGGTGATCGTCGCTCGCACGCCCGGGGATCGAGCTGTGGCCTTGCTGGACGCTGAAGACCGGGACGACCATGTCCGGGTGTCGGTGGCGGCGCAGGCGCCTCTCTCATGGGTAGGACGCCATTGCGCCGAGCAGGGATGGTCCGGCATGGATTGGGGCGTTGGTCTTCCAGGTCAGATCGGTGGTGCGACGGTGAACAACGCGGGAGCTCATGGTACGGAGCTCAAGGATCATCTCGCCGCGATCGATATCCTGCTCGATTCCGGCGAGATCGAACGCAAGCCTGCGTCCTGGCTGGAGCCAGCCTATCGCATGACGCGGATCAAGGGAGCACCGCGTCCACGTCCGTGGCTGGTCGTGCGTTCGATCTTCGATCTCCCGAAAGATGACCCACAGAAGCTGATCGCGCTCGCCGATGATCATGCCGCATTCCGCAAGCGAACCCAGCCGACTGGCGCATGCTCAGGCTCGACGTTTGCCAATCCGCCCGGGGACTTCGCTGGCCGGCTGCT
>CADCWJ010000081.1 GCA_902806365.1 uncultured Thermomicrobiales bacterium | reverse complement strand
CGCGGCAGCGAACAGGATGGCTGGATCCCCGTGGTCTGCGGCGAAGCTCAGGACGGGTTCATGGCCGCTCAGTTCCTGGCCGTGGATGGCTTGCCACCTCCGGTGCAGCCGACCGTTGCGGAGCCGGCTGCGGCGACCGAGGCGGCTTCTCTCGAGCCAGTACCAACCGAAGAGCTGGTGGTTGAAGTTCCCACACCTACTGCGGAGCCTTCCGCGCTGCCCTATCCCGTGCAGCGCGCCGCCGATAGCGAAGATAGTCGTACCGGTTACAAGGCTGTCGACGGCGACCCAGGCACAATCTGGAGCGTGTATCCCAACGCCTCACCGGACGAGGTCTGGCTGCTGCTCGATCTGGGCGAAGTCCGCCCTGTTGACCGCGTCACGTTCGTACTCGGGATGTGGAACACCCTTCCGCCATTCGAGATCTGGCTCTCGGAGGATGGTGACACCTGGTACAACGCCTCACAGTGGAACGGCTGGAACCTGGAGCCCGACCGCCTCTACGAGGACCCCTTCGGATTGTGGACGCGCTACGTGATGATTGTCGTCCCGGACGCCGACGAAAGTGGTCTGGGCGAGATCGGCGGATTCCGCGAGATCGCGATCTGGCCGGCCGAGCAGGCGCAGGCGCTCGATATCCTCGGTGCCCCGACCACCCCCGAACCGTTGCCCACGACAGAGCCAACGCCAGAACCGGTTCTGGAGGAGAGTCAGCCAGTCGAGCCGGAGCCCGAACCAACTCCCATCGGGGGCGAGACACTGGAGCCGGACCCCGAACCACTTCCATCGGGGGTGAGACACTGGAGCCGGATCCCTCGATGGAGGACCAGACACATGGAACTTGGGCCTGATGCGACAGGTTTGTGATGGCGTCGCCGCCCCTGCCTCCAGCCGGAAGCAGGGGCGCCATGTTATGGCATACCAAACGACATTCAGCGAACGATCGCCACATCGACAAGCGTCGTCTACCACACCCACCGAGATCAGCCGAACTCAGGAGGAAATCACACGCATGGCTAATCCGGTTTTCCCGCATGACCCATCCAACTCTGTCGATGCGATCGCTCCGGACCTCTCCGAACCCGCCAAACCTCCCGACGATTTCTGGGCGACCATCCCCGCCGGCGGGTCGGGCTCGCGCCTCTGGCCCGTCAGCCGCTCTGGTCAGCCGAAGTTTCTCCTCAACCTGATCGATGCTGAGCGGTCATTGCTGCAGCAGACAGTCGACCGCCTCCAGCTTGTTTGCAAGCACGAGCAGATGATGGTCGTGGGTGGACCCGCGCACGCGGCGCCGATTACCCGGCAACTCCCCGAACTCGGCACGCACCAGATTGTGGTCGAGCCGTCACCGAAGGGATCCGGACCTGCGATCGCGCTCGCCGCAATGCTGATCGCCCGGGAAGACCCGACCGCCGTCATGGGCAGTTTCGCCGCCGACCACGACGTGAAGGATCTGGAGGCGTTCTCCGCGGCGGTCCGGACCGCGATCGAGACGGCCCGGGACGGATGGCTCGTCACGATCGGTCTCCGGCCCACCCGCCCGGAAACCGGATACGGGTATATCGAGCGAGGCGACAGGGTACTGCTTTCGACTCCGGACGGCGACGTGTACCGGGCTGCCCAGTTCGTGGAGAAGCCGGACCTCGAGCGCGCGCTCGCGTACATCGAGAGTGGTCGCTTCCTCTGGAACGCCAGCATGTTCGTCTGGAGGGTGGACACGTTTCTTGCCGAGTTGCGCACCTTCCTGCCGGATCT
>CADCWJ010000080.1 GCA_902806365.1 uncultured Thermomicrobiales bacterium | reverse complement strand
CCAACCGATGGCTTCGATGGGGGAAGGCGTCTCTCGCGCCCTACCATACGCTCATGCGCGAGGATGATTCGCAACTCCACCGCGACCTCGGCGAGCTCGTCAATGGCCTGCGCTTCATTGCGTGCACCGGGTTGCAGTGGTGCTTTATACCCTGTGCACTGCCGCCGTGGAAAGCGGTCCACACGCAAAGGCGGCGCTGGAAGACTACAGGCGTCTCTGACACGATCACTACCTATCTGCGGGATTGAGGCTTTCCCAGTTTGTGCCCGGCCCAAACATATGGATTGTTGACAGGCCCCGAGCATCCACGCTTGCACACCAAACCGAATGGGCGTTCGGGCGCTTCCGGTGATGACTGAAGGAGTCACCTTCGATTCATGCTGGATCATTGTCCCGCCCACCTGGCGATCAGGATCGGTCGATCGTGCGCTCCTGCTGGGCGGAAAGCGTCTGCGTTCGCTGGTAGGCGGCGTAGACGGACTTAGAGAGAACGGTCCGCAAGCCGCCCTTCTCCATCTGGTAGATCGCCTCGGCGGAGGTGCCTCCAGGGGAGGTCACCATGTTCCGCAGCTCGGCCATGTGCTTGCCGGAGTCCCGCGCAAAGGCAACTGAGCCCGCAACCGTCTGGAGCACGATCTCCTCGGCCAGGCGGCGAGGAAATCCCATGTGGACCCCGGCGTCGATCAGCGCCTCCATCATCAGGAAGACGTAGGTTGGCCCGGTGCCGGAGAGCGCTGTCGCCATGTCGACGTATTTCTCGGTATCGACCTCGATCTCCTCGCCGAGTGCCCCGAGCATGCCGCGAATTCCGGCTCGCTTGTCCGGCTCGACCTCCGGTGTGCAGCACCAGACCGATATGCCCTCGCCGATCTGGGCAGGCGTATTCGGCATCACCCGCACCAACGCGGCGTGTCCCAATCCGTGGCGCAGCACCCCGAAGTTGGTGCCGGCCAAGACCGAGATCACGACCTGGCCCGGTTCGAGCACATCCTGAAGCTGACGCATCACCGCGTCGAGCACCTGGGGCTTGATCGTCAGGAAGATGATGTCCGCGCCGCGTGCGGCCTCGGCATTGCCGGCGACGGTGGCAATGTTGAACCGTTCCGACAGCGGCTGGCGGCGATCCTCTCGCGGGTGGCTGGCAACAACCTGCGCAGGGGTGATGATGCCCTTGCCGAGCATCCCGGCAATCATTGCTTCGGCCATCACCCCGGCGCCGATGAACGCTACCTTGACTCCACCGGGGAGCCCGGCCACCGTGTCTGGATCACCCTGTGCCAGTTCCTTCATACGCGACATCTCATTACCCTCCCCCGGGTATCACCCGCGTGTGGCATGGCCCATGCCTGTATGCGTGTACCGGCCATCACGGTTGCGCCTGTGTCAGACTCGACGTCTGGCCGCCGGATACGGCAGTGGAACGTGATCGAGGGATCCGGCTCAGACAGACGAAAAGGAGCGGCACGTGCCCAATCGACTCGCTCACGAAACCAGCCCCTACCTGCTTCAGCATAAGGACAATCCGGTCGATTGGTATCCCTGGGGGCCGGAGGCCCTGGCCATTGCCCGGCGCGAGGAGAAACCGATTCTCGTCAGCATTGGCTATTCTGCCTGCCACTGGTGCCATGTGATGGCGCACGAGTCGTTCGAGAACGAGGCGATCGCCCGGCAGATGAACGATCGCTTCGTCAACATCAAGGTCGACCGCGAGGAGCGCCCGGACGTCGACTCGATCTACATGACGGCGGTCCAGGCGATGGCCGGCCAGGGCGGCTGGCCCCTGAACGTCTTCCTGACTCCCGAGGGAGTCCCCTTCTTCGGCGGCACCTACTGGCCCCCGGTCGATCACCGCGGCATGCCGGGTTTCCCGCGCGTGCTCGACGCGATCGCCTCGGCCTGGGCGAACGACCGTGACAACATCGAGGACAACGCGGCCCGTCTCAAGGGATATCTCGTCAACTCCTCGGTGGCCACACCGGAGCCGGGAGCCATCGACGCCGGGATCACTGAATCGGCTCTACACGCGCTCGCCCGCCAGTTCGACGCCGTGAACGGGGGGTTCGGTGGCGCGCCCAAATTTCCGCAGGCGTCCGTCCTCGAATTCCTCCTCCGCCACCATCACCGGGCACGGTCCGGCGAGGCCCTGCGGATGCAGACACTGACGCTCGACCGGATGGCGGCGGGCGGCATTTATGACCACCTGGCTGGTGGCTTCGCGCGGTACGCCGTCGATGCGATCTGGCTCGTCCCGCATTTCGAGAAGATGCTCTACGACAACGCGCAGCTGATAAGCGTCTATCTTGACGCCTGGAAGATCACCGGCACTCAGCGGTACCGCGAGGTGGTCGAGGAGACCGCCGGGTGGCTCCTGCGGGAGATGCGCTCCCCGGATGGCGGTTTTTACTCGGCGCTGGATGCGGACTCCGAAGGCGTCGAAGGCAAGTTCTACATCTGGAGCGAATCGGAGATCGACGCCCTGCTCGCCGCCGAAGATGCTGATCTCGTCAGGCTGCATTTCGGGATCACCCCGGCTGGCAACTTCGAAGGCGAATCGATCCTGTTCCAGAACCGCACGGCCGAGGATATCGCCACCGCGACCGATCGACCGGTCACGCACGTGCGGGCGGACCTGGCGCGAATCAGGGCCGTGCTGCTGGAGGCCCGGAGCAAGCGAGTGCGGCCCGGCACCGACGACAAGATCATCGTCAGTTGGAACGGTCTCACGATCAGGGCACTTGCCGACGCCGGCGCGGCCCTGGGACGCCCGGACCTGGTCGAAGCCGCGAAGCGTGCCGCGACGCTGATCCTGGAGCAGGGCCGCGATACCGATGGCACGCTGTGCCGGACCCTGAAAGCGGGCGAGCGCCGAGGTCAGGGCAGCCTCGAAGATCACGCCTTCCTCGCCGAGGGATTGCTGGGTCTCTACCGGGCGACGGGAGCGCGAACATGGCTGGATTCCGCCCATACCCTCGTCGAGACGATCCTGACTCGGTTCCCGCACGAATCGGGCGCCGGATTCTATGACACCGGCGACGATCACGAAGCGCTGATCGTGCGCCCGCGAGATCTCCAGGATGGTGCGATCCCCTGCGGCAACTCGGTGACCGCCGACCTGCTGTTGACATTCGCCACGCTCGAAGCCAGCACCGAACGGCGGGGTCAGGCTGAAGCGATCCTCACCATGCTGGCCGTCCCGATGGCCGAGCACCCCGGCGCGTTCGGTCGATTCCTGGCCGTGCTCGAGCGTTTCGTCGGGGACGAACGCGAGCTGGTGCTCGCCGGGGATCCGGCGGGCGAGCCGGTGCAAGCGCTCTCCCGCGCATTTGCCGCCCGTTACGAGCCGCTGGTGATCCTCGGCTATGCGGAGACGGAGGCATCACCGTATCCGATGCTGGCGGACCGCCCCTTGCCCGCGGGGTCGGCTGGAGCGGCGTATCTCTGCCGGCATTTCACCTGCCTGCCACCGGTCACGACGCCTGATGACCTGAGCCGGCTGCTGGACGGTGGAGACGTCCCGTTCGGCGGCCCATCGTAGATCCCGAGTCACGATCCTCCGGCCGCCGCGACGATCCGTTTCGGGAGCGTCGCGAACGGCCGGGAGGAGACGACCGGCACCGCGCACCGTGCTGACTGTTCGACCAGCCAGTACCCGTAGGCGACGTTCATTTCCGCTTGCCTGATCTGTTCTTCCGCTGTGAGGTCGCCAGTACCCCGTCCTCTGTCACGCGCGTTGTCGAGCAACTCCTCGACTGTTTCGGGTATGACGCAGCAGAACCGGAGGCGGCCCCCTGCGACGTGGGGTCGGAGTACGGGATCATGCGCAAGCGCGGGCAGGATGCCATCCCCTTCGATCACGGCGGGAACGGCGGTGGCAATGTGGCTGTCGATCACGATCCGAACGGCCGGCAGCATCAGGTAAGCGATATCGACGAGCGCGTCCTTCAGCTCCGTCGCCGGTCGTGTCCAGATCTCCGCTGGGTG
>CADCWJ010000079.1 GCA_902806365.1 uncultured Thermomicrobiales bacterium | reverse complement strand
TGAAGACCACCTCCCGGAACCGCGGGTTGTAGAGCCGGCTCGCGATCGATCGCCGATCGGTCGCCACCGTGTGCTGGACCATCGGCGTGCCCGGGTCGCGGGCGGTTTGGGTAGATGTGCTCACGATCCGCTCCCGACGAATTCACGACGACGCGCTTGCGCCTTGCGCAGCCCAAGACCCTGCAGAATGGCGATCACCATCACGGTCATCCCGAAGAAGACACCGGCCGCCGAAGCGAACCCAAGCCGGGGGATTCCGCTCTCGCCGAACGCGTTGCGATAGATATAGACCTCCATCACCTCACTGGCGAAGAAGGGCCCGCCGCCGGTCATCGTCTGGACAATCGGGAAGACCTGGAGGGTCTGGACCACCGTGATCAGCGCGATGATCGCGGCGAAAGGCAACAGCAACGGGAAGGTGATGTCCCGGAACAACCGCCAGGCGCTCGCCCCGTCGAGCTTCGCCGCCTCGTAGAGGTCCTGCGGCACGACCTGCAGCGCGGCGAGCCAGTAGATCATCGTCACCCCGAAGTTCTTCCAGATGTGGACGCCAACCACGGTCCACATCGCGGAGTCGGGGTTGCCCAGGAAGTCCAGCGGCCGGTCAATGATGCCGAGACTCGTCAGGATCTCGTTGATCGGACCATTGAACGGGCTGAAGAGGAACGTCATCACGATTCCGACGATCGCCGCTGTCGTGACGACCGGGATGAAGAACATCGTCCGCAGTACCGGCCCGAGCCGCAGCGCCGCGTCGTTGAGGATGATCGCGATCACGAGCGACAGGATCAGGCGCAGCGGAACACTGCCGATCATGAACAGGAACGTGCGCCGGTAGGCATCCCAGAAGTAGCCATCGGCGATGACCTCGCGGTAGTTGGCAAGCCCGACCCATTCCCGCGTGTCGGAGAATCCCGACCAGTTGAGGAACGAGAAGTACCAGGACGCGACGAGCGGATAGAACGTGAACATCACCGCCAGGATCAGCGATGGCATCATGAAGAGGTAACACCACCGCGCTTCCCAGATGCGCTGCCTCGCGGACTTGCGGGACGAGCCTCCGGTACCCGGAAGCGAGCCACCCTTCGACACCAGGTCGCGGGAGCGGCTGCCCATGGAGATCGCCATAATGCGCCTTTCCTGGGTTACGGATCAGCCGAGGTCGGCATAATCCGATTCAAGGTAGTCATTCGCCGGATCCCAGTTCGGGAAGACGTAATCTTCGCGTGCAACGCTTGCGCCCTCATTCTGCGCGTCCGCGATCGCCTTATCAAGAGCGGCCTCGTAGCGATCCTTGAGATCCTGCATCGCCTGCCGCGGATCGCTGAGCTGCCCGGCGTAGATTCCCTGGATCGTCTCCCCGAATGTCGGCGTCGGTCGAACGAGGTTGAGGTAGATCTGGCTCGCTTCCGGATTGCGCACCCGCACGTCCGGTCCGAGGCGCATCCGCTCGTCGAAGATGCGGTAGGCCGTCCGCATACGCTCATCGAGCGGTGCATTCTGGTTGGCGCTGGCATAGATGCTTGGATCACTGCCGCCGGTGATGCTGACGAACGCCAGCTGGCCGGCTTCCGAGCCGAGGTAGCTGAAGATTTCGGCGGCAACCTCCGGATACTGGCTGTCCGCATAGATCCATTGATGGTTGGTCGCGGTGTTCTGGTAGGTGACGGGTGTGAACGCCTCGCCCTGGACCGGAAATCCGGTGAGCCCGAACTCGAAATCCGGATTCTCCCGGATCCAGATCGGCATCGAGAACTCACCTTCCAGGATCATGCCGGCGACGCCCTGGGGCATCTGTGCCCGTGCCTGCGGATCATTGAGCGACATCGATCCCGGGAACACCACGCCATCATCGCGCAAGGCGAGAAGCAGCTCGATCGCGGCGAGGTAGCCATCGCTGGTGTAGGCGTACTCTCCGGTCCGGTAATCGATATCATCGGGACCAGCGGACGACCCGGCGAGCCGGCCCAGGTTGCGGACGTATTCTTCCCACCGGCCGACCTGCTTCCCACCGAAGATGACGCCGTAATACTGCCCCGCGCCCGCCTCGGTAATCTTCCGCGCGGTATCGCGGAAGGTGTCCCACGTCAGTGGGGTTTCGTCAGGGTTGAAGCCCGCCGCTTCCACATACGGACGATTGAACAGGGTGAGCTGCACACCGCGCTTGCTGGTGGAACGCGGAAACGTGTAGACACGTCCACCGAAGACGTTGACGCCTTCGACGAACGAGGCGGGCGGAAATGCTGCCTGCCAGGCTGCGAAGTTCGGGATCAGGTCGTCGATCGGGCGCACCCAGCCTTCGCGCACGGCCTCGGCAACCGGAATCGTGTTAGGCACTTGGAAGACATCCGGGGCGTTGCCGTTGCGCACGCCCAGCGGCACGATCTGCTCGATCTCCGTCCAAGGCAGTCCAAGATAATCGAACGTGATATTCGGATGCGCCTGCGTGAATGCGTCGAAGTAGGCGCGGAAGAACAGCGCCTTGCTGTCGCCGCTGTCAACCCAACGGAACGTGATGTTCTCCGAGGGGAGTGTCACGCCGGGCGGCGGCAACACGATCTGCCTGGGATCGGCGGGCGGGGTCGCGGGCGCCTGGGCATGCATACTGGAGGTCAGGGAGATTCCGGCACCAAGGGCGAGCGCCGAGCCACCAGCCACCTTGAGCGCCTGCCGCCTGCTAAGCGAATGTGCGACCTCTGATGCGGTGTGATCGTGATCATTCACGGGAGCTTGCCCTCCTGCCGGATCGTGAACCTGCATACGGTGTCACGAGGCATCATGCGGGATGTCGCGCCAGAACGCGACACCCCGCGAATACCAATACTCAGAGCGCGGCGTAATCGGCATCGGTGTAGTCCCTGGCCGGATCCCAGTTGGCGAACACGAAATCGTCCCGCGTGACCTGCGCCCCGGCATCCTGGGCCGCCTTGATCGCGCGATCGAGCTCGGCGGTCCAGGCATCCTGGAGACCCTGCATCGCTCCCCGGACATCCCCGATCTGACCGGAGAACATCCCCTGGACGGTCGTGCCGTAATCCGGCTGCACCGGCTGGATTTGCTGGAATACCTCCGCCGTGTCCGGATTGCGGACGCGGGGATCGGGCGCCATCCGGATCTCCTGCTCGAACAGCTCGATCACCCTGGCCGCTTCGGGATCATCGCCGGCCGCCACCGACTGCGCCTCCGGGAACAGGGCGGGATCGGCGACGCCGACGATCTGGGCCCACGC
>CADCWJ010000078.1 GCA_902806365.1 uncultured Thermomicrobiales bacterium | reverse complement strand
CTTGCGCTCGCGCATCCCCGGCAGCACGGCCAGCACCGGATAGAGCACGCCCCAGTACATGACGTCCATCGCCTGCTGGAAATCCGCCAGCTCCATGCTTGGGAACTCGCCGACCTGGATCACGCCGGCGTTGCAGATCAGGACATCGATCCGGCCATAGGTCTCCAGCGCCACGGCGATCATGCGGTCGACCTCGGCCTTGTCGGCGACGTCGCAGTGAATCGCGAGGACCTCGGCGCCGCCCCGTTCCAGTTCCTCACCGGCGGCCTGCAGCTCGGCGTCGTCGCGGGCGCAGATCACGAGGCGGCATCCGGCATCCGCCAGCTCGCGCGCGAGTGCCAGGCCGAGCCCCCGGGTACCGCCGGTGACCAGCGCGACCTGCCCGTGGAGGTCGGCTTCGCGGGTCCGGTCGAGGAGTTCACGCCCGGCCATCGCCGCCACCACGCCGATACCGCCTGCGACCGGCAGCGAGCGAATCGATCTCTTGGAACGCGTATCTCGGGTCATGCGCTGGTTCCTTCTCGTGGCGATGGCGGGTACGCCCAAAATCGCTCCGGCGTTGATCGATGTGGCGACACGCTCGTGGTCGCGAGCGTGCGTCTGCCGGCGTTGGACGAGCGGCCTATCCCGTACTGCCAGCTTCGGCTGGTCGATCCTTGCAGCCGATGAGTGCAATCTGCATGCCCGGTGCGGCGTCGAGCCCCGCGGGTTTTCGGAACTGGTGCCTCTGCCAAGGATTGCCAGTACCACGACGCCTGCCGTGATCGCCGCGACAGGGATTTCCGGAGCGAGATCCGGGCGAACCCCGCCGTGGCGGGTACTCATCGGGAAAATCGCGGCTCCAGCGCCTGCGCGAACCGATTCATCTCCCGTGACGGTATAACCCCAACCAGCACCACGATCGTGGCGAGTGCGGCTACCACCCCGGCAACGCTCGGGGCCACGGGATGGTCGTTGACCAATCCCACGAGGAGGGCCAGGATGACGCCCACCAGGATGGCGTCGATGATCGCCACGATGCTGGGCGTGGCCGCAAGGATCCGGCTCGGACCCATCTGCGGGCGTGGCCCGCGAGTCTGCATGATGCCGGCAAGATCGTCGTGGTGACCGGTCAGGAAGTACGGCTCGAGGTCCGGGGCAATGTCGAGATAGGCGTGGCGCAACCGGTTCATACCCATCACCAGCCATACATCCTCGGTCATGGCATCTCCGAGCCGGATCAGGGTGCCGATCCCCAACGCCAGCATCACCGGGAGAATGAGCAGGGCAACCATCTGGAACGGCGTGCCGAAGTCGGTCGCCTGCGCGACCAGGGCGAGGGCGACAACGCAGGCGGACAGCACCGTGACGAACATGCTGGTCCGGGTGAAGAGCTCGTTCCACGTCATGCTGCGCGTCGCTAGCAAACTCCAGTGCTCCGTCGCCAGGATCTGCACGCGTATCGCATCGGAAACCGGTGGGCGACTGGACGGCTGGGGATCAGGCAGGGCATCCGACATGGTCGTCTCCTTCAAGCAATTCTTGCCAACCGCGAAAGCCGCCCGGATGTCAATTCCACTGAGCCCCGAATCGCGATGCCATTGTCTCATGGGAATGACCGGCGACCGACCGTGCCCACGCGCACAGGTCAACGCCATGGGATCGTGGTCGTATCCGGCCCAGGCTCGCCGGGAACCTGGTCGGACCGGGATTGCGAGAGATGGACGGCGTTCGATCGCCGTT
>CADCWJ010000077.1 GCA_902806365.1 uncultured Thermomicrobiales bacterium | reverse complement strand
TGCGTTAGCTCTGCAACTTCAGGCGGAAGACCGTGTACGGCTGCGTGCGCTTGTCCTCTCCCCCGTTGAAATCCGGCACCAGGTGGAACTGCGCGTTCGACCCGTGCAGTCCGT
Source organism: uncultured Thermomicrobiales bacterium (assembly GCA_902806365.1). Taxonomy (GTDB): domain Bacteria; phylum Chloroflexota; class Chloroflexia; order Thermomicrobiales; family UBA6265; genus CADCWJ01. The sequence continues at coordinate 1,057 of CADCWJ010000077.1, read as the reverse complement.
CACGTCCGTCACCGCCACGCTGCTCGACGTGATCGCCGACCGCCTCGGATGACTGCGACTCGTCGAGCAGCGCGGCGAGCGGCACGCGGTTGAGGGTCCGGCCGACAAGCGGCTTGTCGTAGTGCTCAAGCTGAGGGTCGATGGCTATCCCATCGATGTGTACCTGCGGCACCTTGCCGTTGGGGAATCCTGCGCATTGCGGAAGGAACTTGACGGCGGGGACGCGTCGGGTATCGTGGACGCGCATGAGGCTGCCAGGTGTTTCAACGCCAGTACGATCGGGACCGGGAAGCGGCCGTTCTTCCCGATTCTTGCCTGGCGTCCGGAGTGGTGATCACGCACGGGTCCAACAAGGAGGGCCATGATGACATCCGCGTCCGCCCCAAACGTCTTTGCCCGGAACCGCGTCGCCACGACGGGCGGCACCGTCGAGGGGACGCGCGAGCAGGGCTCGGACATCGCGATCTTCCGGGGTATCCCGTTTGCCGCGCCCCCAACCGGTGACCTGCGCTTCGCGCCTCCACGACCGGTGGAGCGTTGGTCTGGCGTGCGCAAGGCGGACGCGTTCGGTCCGCGCGCGATGCAGCTGCCGGTGTTCGGCGACATGAACTTCCGCTCGAACGGGATGAGCGAGGACTGCCTGTACCTGAACGTCTGGACACCGGCGACCTCGGAGGATGAACGGCTGCCCGTCTTGGTCTACTTCTACGGCGGGGGCAACGTGGCCGGCGATGGCTCGGAGCCGCGCTACGACGGCGAGGCCCTGGCGCGGCGGGGCATCGTCACGGTGACGGTAAATTACCGGCTCGGCATCTTCGGTTTCTTCGCCCATCCCGAACTGTCGAACGAGTCGGAGCGCGGTGCGTCGGGGAATCAAGGGTACCTCGATCAGAACCTGGCGCTCCAGTGGGTGCGAGACAATATCGGCGCCTTCGGTGGCGACCCGGCGCGCGTGACGATTGCCGGCGAATCGGCCGGGTCGATCTCGGTCAGCATCCAGATGGCATCGCCGCTGTCGAAAGACCTCATCGCCGGGGCGATTGGCTCGAGTGGAGCG
>CADCWJ010000076.1 GCA_902806365.1 uncultured Thermomicrobiales bacterium | reverse complement strand
GTCACTCCCCCATAGCACGGGTCGACGAGCAGGGAGAAGTGCGGCACCGCGGCCTGGCCGAGCCGGGTGAACCCCGCCACCGTCTTCGCCATCTGCATCAGCGAAAAGATCCCCTCGTGCATCCGCGCCCCGCCGGAGGCGTTGACCGAGAGGACAGGCATCCGTAGCGCGACCGCCCGCTCGACCGCCCGCACGAGCTTCTCGCCCCAGACCGATCCCATGCTGCCGCCGAGGAAGTCGAAATCGGCCACGAGCAGCGCCAGCGCCCGGCCCTCGACCGTGCCGGTTCCGCTGATCAGGGCCTCGGTTTCGCCGGTCCGGGCCTGGGCGCGGACAAGGCGCTCGTCGTACGGGCCCTGCCCGTCGGCGAACTGGAGCGGGTTTTCGGGCTGGAGCCCGGCATCCCATTCGGTGAACGACCCGGGATCGGTGAGCAGGGCAATCCTGGCGCGGGCGTTGAGCCGGAAATGATGCCCGCACTTGGGGCAGACCCGGGCGTTGCGATCGAGCTCGCGAGAGTAGATCAGTTCCTCGCAGCTCGGGCACTTGACCCACAGATCTTCGGGGATCGCGTGATCGACGCCGGCATCCTGCGATGCGCGCGGTCTGAACTTGCCCTGTCTATGGAAGAAGTTGCGCATGTGCTGCCCCGGTCTGGCGTCTCTCGCGACGCTGGCGGTCCTCGCGACCCCTGGCGACCGCGGTCCTGCCCGCCTGAATCCAGCCCGGCGAGCGTCGGAGCGTTGGGTCAGCATACGGCAGTGGCGCGTCCTGCCGCAAGCGGTGGGGATGCGGCGTGGTGCTCTCACGTCGATTTTCGTGGCAACCGCCTCCACGGTGCGAGGACGAGTCGCTGACCAGCGGGAGCGTCAACAGCTTCAAAGAAAGTGCGGGGAACACGTAAAGAGGATCAGGTCGGGTTTGGGCATTTTCGTCGTGACGATGTTGTTGAGCATGCTGGCGCCGGTTTCATACGCGCGACTGCAGGAATTGCCCCAAGGCCCTCTGCTCAACACCGGACCCAACGGCCACAGGCCCATCGGATCCGACAGCGACAAGCGCATCGGGACCGACGGGCTCGAACACATCAGATCCGACGGCGACGAGTACGCCCAAACGGATGGTCTCCAACCCGTCGGAGCCGAGGGCACCGTTCAAGGCAGATCAGCCGACCGGGACAAGTACACCACCCGGCACCCGTGTGGTCGTCCTCGATCCAACGTCCAACACCGGTCTGCGGGTCGTCGAGGCCCCATCGCAGAAGGTGACCGAGTTCCCGGTTACCGGTGCCGGCACCTCAACCACCAGTACTGGCTCGAACTCGGGGGTTGTGGATGTTCGTCGCCAGCGCCGTCCTTTTCTTCACCCGATCGACGGTTCGGCGCCGCTTCCTGCCACCAACCCGGTACCGGCGCTTACGGTAGGGGGCTGATACCGCCCGCACGCCGGTAGGTCAAGGCAAAGGAACCGGGGGGCTCATTGAGCCCCCCGGTTCCTTGTGTCCTTGTTGACGAGACGCTGGAAAAATTCACCTACGCGCGGATCAGGACGGGGCCATCTCGATCGTCGGGATCATCCGGGGGTCGAAATCGCCGATCCGGTCCGGTCCAAGGGCGATGATCCGCTCCAGGCAGGCAGTGCTCTCCCGCGCCAGCTTGCCCGTCGCGATCCCGAGGGCAGTTGGCCGAAACTCCGAGGTCTTCTCGATCCCGTCGCCGAGCAGCGCGACCGCCCCCCGGTAGTTGCGGTTGGTGGCATGGTGGAAGCCGACCCCGATCTGGAGCAGCCCCTGATAGAGCCGACGGATCGGACCACGCTCGGCGTGCCACTCGTGCTCGATCTCTTCGTGCTGCTCGTAGAAGTGGCGCTCGTTGAACAGGGCGATGCCCTTGAGCACGCCAGGCGGCGGTTCGGCCAGGATCATCGCCGACGCACCCGTGGTCACCGGTACGTCGACCCGGTTCGCGTCCGGCGCGAACGGAAAAACCGATCGGATCAGCGGCGCAATCGTCTCGCGCACCCTGGCGATCCCGGCATCGTCGATCCCAAGCGGCCCCTCGATCATCAGCGGTCCGGCGTACCCGCTGCCAGCCACCGCGCGCAGGAGGGCAGACCAGGGCAGGGTGCCGTCGCCCGGCAGCAGGTGCCGCGCGGATGGATCGCTCGGCCGGTAGTCGCTGATATGCACGTTGACGATCCGGTTGCCCATCGCGGCGAGCATCATGAACGGATTGGCGCCGGCCTCGGCAGCCTGGAACGGATCGAACACGAAGCCGACCTCGCGTTGGGTGCCGATCTCGCCGAGCCGCGTCGCGAACCTGACGACGTGCCGGACCTGGGCCAGCGCACCGCGGGAGACGTTCTCGATCGCCAGCGTGATTCCCGCCGCGCCGCAGGCCATCGCCAGCTCATGGGTCAGCGCGATGAACCGCTCCCATCCGTCGTCGGTAGCCACCTCCGTCCGGAGCGGTCCGTGCCAGACGAGCACCTCCGCCCCGAGCGTGGCGGCCGCCTCGATCCCACGCTGGAACAGCGCCCGGGCATCCGCCGCGCGCCGGGGGTACGAGGCCATCATCGGGTGGAGCTGGCTCATCGAATGCACGGCGTGGACCGTGACACCGGCGGCACGGACGTTGGCCGCAACCTGGGCGATGAACGCCGGATCGTATTCCGACGCGGCCTGGAGCATCAGCTCGATCGAGGTGATGCCGAGGCGGGCGGCCGCCAACGGGACATGTTCGGTGGCCGTATGCGGAAAAAATGCCCCGCTCGACACGCCGAGCCGCACCGCCCGGACATGGGAAATCCTCCCGGAGTCACCATCCCGCGTCAGCGCGTCGCGCGGCGGGTCTCCGATCGTGCTGATCTCAAGCAGCCGGTCGATCTTTTCCTCGCTCGCGGCCTCGGGACGCTGCTCGGCGCGCTGCTCGAAGGGGACGATCCTGAGGATGGGCGATTCCTGCGGGGTATCCACGCGCGGGTCTTTCCTCCTGTGTCCGATGCCCCGCGGCGCCACGATCGTGGTCGAGCCGCGAGCCGTCCCGGGAGCGACAACGGGACTCCCTCCCGAACGTACGCTGGGCACCGGTCGTCGATGATCGGGATTGGTGGAATACCGGATGCGATAGCGTGACAGACCTTGATGCTGGTGCGCTCGTGACCGCGCCGCCAGACCCGTGCCGGGAGACTCAGAGCTTCCCTTCTCTGTCTTGCCCGACCAGCCGAACACAGTCGTATCCCACACCGGTGTCTAGGCTGATGCTACCATCTTGAACGGGGAATGGTGAGGTGTTCCAAAAGGTCACACGGCAGGTGAGAACCCGACGTACGAACGTATACCCGCCCAAACCCGTTTCCCGTGAATCACCGATCAGCGCTATCAGACCTAGAAAGAGACGGATGACCAGCCCCATGACCCGACCCGATCTTCCGGCCCGACGTCCTTCAGCGGCCGTCACATCACTAATGCAGGCCCGTGCTTCGCGGCGGAGAACGCTTGCGCTCGGAGGGGCCGCTGGAGCCACCGCCCTGCTCCCCTTTGGCGCGCGCTCCACGACCGCCGTGGCGCAGGAGTCTACTCCAGCAGCAGCACCGGCGGAGGGACTCTTGCCCGAAAACCGGATCCTGCTCTACTACGGGTTTCCTGAGAACGAGAACATGGGCATCCTTGGCGAGATGGACCCGGACGCATTGCTCGAAAGGCTCAACGCGCAGGCCGATGAGTACCGGGCGGCCGACCCCTCGCGCCCGGTCAAGGTCGGCTTCGAGCTGATCGCCTCGGTCGCCCAGGCATCGCCCCAGGAAGATGGCTCCTACATCGCCGATACCGACAAGAAGTGGCTCGACATGTACACGGAGTACACGAGGGAAAAGGAGATCCTCCTCTTCTTCGATGTCCAGATGGGCATGCGAAGCCCCAGGGAAGACTACAGCGGGCTCGAGCCGTGGCTGAAGGAGCCGCACGTCCATCTCGCGATCGATCCCGAGTTCGCGATGCGGCCGGGCGAGGTGCCGGGAGTCAATTACGGGCAGATCACCGGGGCCGACATCACCGAGGCCCAGAACTTCCTCGTCGAGCTGGCGCAGGCGAACGGGATCCCGCCCAAGGTGCTGATCGTCCACCAGTTCCGGCTCGACATGATCGAGGACAAGGAGTCGGTCGCGCCGGTTCCGGGCGTCCAGCTCGTGATCGACGAGGACGGCTTCGGAACGCCGAAGGAAAAGGCGGAGACCTACGAGGTCATGATCGCGCAGGATCCGATCGAGTTCCACGGGATCAAGCTCTTCTACCAGCAGGATGTTCCGCTGATGACCCCGGCCGAGGTGCTCGCCTTCGAGCCAACGCCGGACCTCATCATCTACCAGTAATTCCCGGAAGACCCGGCATCATTCATGTGACACACGAGGGGCGGTCCATCACGGCCGCCCCTCGCCACATGCTGGCAGCCGATGCCCGCCACCGCCATTCTGGGTCCGTGTCATGGGCGATCTTGTGTTGGCCAAGCGCAATCGCCCATCCCTCCGCACTCGCCCCTGACCCGGACGAACGCCCATCGCCATTACCAGCGACCATATCGTCATCCCAGCAGCGGCATCGGAGCTTGTCGAGAGCCTGCCCTGTAAGCGGCATCGGAGCGGAGTCGAATGGGGATCTCCGCACCCGTGCCTTACCCGAGCACCCGTCCCTCTTACACTCGCTCCCGACCCGGAGGAGCGTCCGTTCCTGTCCCACGCCGCCAATCCACACTGGTGGGACATCAGCAAGGATTGGCACTATGCGAACCGAGCGTTCAGGGATCTCTCGACAGGCTCGCGATGACACTGGAACGTTTGCGCGGACCAGGCCGGATTAATCCACACTCCACCGAATGCGCCGATCGCTCCTGCGGTTTCCGCTTCACCGTCGCCTGTACGGACACCGCCGGGCGTTCCGGTGTACCCTTCACCCTTGCAATCCATCACCTTCCTGCCCTCGTCACGAATCGACGCATCCACATGACCCACCGCGCCGCCACGCCCGCCCAACCGATGCCCCGGCTTTCCCGGCTCGAGCTGCACGGGTTCAAGAGCTTTGCCACCCGGACCGTGTTCGCCTTCGAGCCGGGGATCACCGCCGTCGTCGGCCCCAACGGCTCGGGCAAGTCCAACATCTCCGACGCCGTGCGCTGGGTGCTCGGCGAGACCAGCACCAATGCGCTCCGCTCAAAGCGGACCGAGGATGTGATCTTTGCTGGCGGTGCGGGCAAGGCGCCGACCGGGATGGCCGAGGTCACCGTCACCTTCAACAACGAGGAAAGGTGGCTGCCGAGCGAGTTCACCGAGGTCACGGTCACCCGGCGCGCCTTCCGGGGCGGCGACAACCAGTACTTCATCAACGGCCGCCGCGTCCGGCTCAAGGATGTCGCGCTACTGACCGCCTCGCTTGGCCAGAGCTACACGGTGGTCGGGCAGGGGCTTGTCGATGCCGCACTCAGCCAGCGCGCCGACGAGCGCCGCGGCCTCTTCGAGCATGCCGCCGACCTCGCCGGGCTCCGGCTCAAGGTCGCCGAGGCCGAGCGCAGCCTCAACGAGGCCGATGCCAACACCGCGCGGCTGACCGACCTCCTGACCGAGCTCGAGCCGCGGCTCAAGACGATGGCACGAGCGGCCAGGCAGGCTCGCGAGTGGCAGGGTCTGCGCGATCGCCTCACCTCGATCCAGCGCAGGCATTACCGCCGCCTGCTCCGCGCGGCGGCCGATCGGCTTGGCGAGGCCGAGGCAGTGGCGCGGCGCGACCAAGCCGACCTTGACAGCGTTCGTGACGCGTTCGAACGGATCGAGGCCGAGCGACAGGGCGCGCGGGACGCGGCGGCTGTCGCGCGGGATGCGCTCGCCGCCCACGACGCGCGATTGCAGGCGATTCAGGAGCAAGGCCGCCGCGTCGGCCACGAGCGCGATCTCGTCCGCGAGCGGCAATCCGCCCTGACGCGACGCCGCGAGGACATGCGGGACACCCAGACCGGGCTCGACGAGCAGGTCGTCCGGGTCGAGGCCGAGTTGGCCGAGGTTGCCGCCGGGCTCACCGGCATCACTTCCGAGGTCGATGCGGCCCGACGAGCGCTCGATGCGCTCCAGGCGGCCGCGCGGGCCGGCCAGGCGACTCGTTCCGATCTGGAGCGCCAGGCAAGCGACCTCGCCCGCGCGATCGGCCAGCACGAGACCCGCATCGGCGCGCTCTCGCAACAGCGCGCGCTGATCGACCAGAAGCGCCAGACCACCCTCGCCGAGCGCGAGCGTGCCGCCCGCGAGGCAAAGGAGCGCGCGGACCGGATCAGCGGTCTCCAGCGGGAGGCGACCGCGTTCGACGACAAGGATCGTCAGATCGCCGCCCGCATCGCCGACCTCGACGCCGATCTCGCCCGGCTCCTCGACGGTGCTACCGCGCAGCGGGAGCGAGCGGTCAAGGCTTTCGACCATCGGGTCGCGATCGAGCGCAGGCTCGGCCAGGCGAGCAACCGCCTCGACGTTCTCCGGAAGATGCATGAGGCCGGAACCGGGTTGCACGCCGGGGTTCGGCAGGTGATGCAATGGCGCGAGGACGGATCGCTCGGCGGGATCCGGGGACCGGTCGCCGGGCTGATCGCGGTCTCCGCCATCTACGATACCGCGATCGAGGTCGCCCTCGGCGGGCACCTTCAGGACATCGTCGTCGATCGCTGGGCCGACGCCGAGGCGACGATCGCCCGGCTCAAGGCGACGAAGGCCGGGAGGGCGACGTTCCAGCCGCTGGACACCGTTGGCCGCCAGGGCGCGGGGAGACCGCTGCCGGCGCAGGTGGTTGGGGTGGACGGCGTGCACGGCGTCGCCGCCGATCTCGTGGCAGCTGACGAGGACATCGCCGGGGTCGTCCGCGCGCTGCTTGGTCGCATCGTCGTCGTCGCGGATTTGGCGACGGCACGGCGGATCCGCGTGGATGTGCCCGCGGGTTGGAGCGCGGTCACGCTGGCCGGGGAGATCACCCGATCCGGCGGATCGGTGACCGGCGGATCGGCCGTCCGCGAGAGCGGCGTGCTGTCCCGCGAACGGGACTTGCGCGAGCTACCGGGGGAGATCGGCTCGCTGGAAGCCGACCTCTCGGTGGCCCGCGCGAACGAGGCCGCCGCGGTGGAAGAAACCCAGGCAATTGCCGCGCGTCAGGGGGAGATCGAGACGGAACGGGCCGGCCTGATCGCGCAGCGCCGGGAACGCAGCGGGCAGCGGGACCGATTCGCGGGCTGGCTCCGCGATCTGCGCGCCGAGCAGGCGAACTCCGCGCATCAGGTCTCTGCCGCCGAGGAGACAAGCGCCGGACAGGACGCGGAGATCGCGCGGATCCTCGAGGAGCGCGCCGCCCTCATCGTGGCCGCCAATGAGCTCCGCGAGCGGCACGAGCGGATCGTCGGCGAGCTTGAGGCGCATCGTGCCAACACTGCCACGGAAGACACGGCACGAGCGGCGGCACAGCGTGACCTCGCCGCGCTGGAAGAGCGGCTGCGGGCGGAGCGACGGCGGGAGACGTCGCTCCTTGCCCAGCGCGCATCGCTTGCCGAGGAGATGGCGCACCGGGCCGAGCGCGTCGCCGAGCTCGATGGCGAGCGTGCGGCGCTGGACGGACAGCGCGAGCGACTCGAACGCGAGGTTGCCGGCCTTGCGTCTGTCGAGACGGAGGCATCCGGCGCGCGAGGTCCGCTCGCCGCCACGGTTGCCACCGCCGAGCGCGGCGTCCGCGAGCTGGAAGAGCGGATCGAGCGAACCCGGGGGGAGCTTCTCGATCGCGAACGGCGGCTCGGGCAGCACGGGCTGACGGTCGAGCGGGAGCGCGCCGAGCTGACGGCGATTCGCCACCGGATCCGTGACGACCTCGGGCTGGCCGCGCCAGATGACCTGCTCGAAGATACTTCGGACCATCCGAACTCGGATGATGAGAATTCCGAAATGCCGCCCCTCGATGACGACCATGACACGGTCGAGCGCGAGATCAGCCGCCTGCGTGACCGCCTCCGGCGCGTCGGCTATGTCGGGGACGATGTGGTGGCCGACTTCGAGCGCGAGACGGAGCATCACGAGTTCTTGCGTACGCAACTCGACGATGTGCGGGGCGCGTCGACGGCGCTCCGGAAGATGCTGGCCGACCTGCACACCACCATGCACGAGCGCTTCGAGCAGACATTCGCGAAGGTAGCGGTGGCCTTCGGCGAGTCGTTCACGACGCTGTTCGGGGGCGGCACGGCGCGGCTCGTCCTGACCCGCGAGGAGGATGGAGCCCCTGACGACGGCGACGGATCGGTCGGCGGTGCAGCTGCCGGTGCGGCTGGCATCGACATCGTTGCCCAGCCCCCCGGCAAGCGCCTGCAGAACCTGAGCCTGCTTTCGGGAGGGGAGCGTGCGCTGACCGCGGTCGCGCTGCTGTTCGCGATCCTGCGCGTCAACCCGTCGCCGTTCGTGCTGCTCGACGAGGTCGACGCGGCGCTGGACGAGGCGAACGTGGTCCGCTTCCGGGACGAGCTGCGGAAGCTGGCGGCGGAGACGCAGGCGATCGTGATTACCCACAACCGGGGCACGGTCGAGATCGCCGACACGCTCTACGGGGTGACGATGGGCGGCGACGGCGTCTCCCAGGTGCTCTCGCTGCGCCTCGGCGACCTCCCGCTGGACGACGAGATCGACATCCGCGACCTCCCCTCGCTCGCCGCCGGCGTCCCGACGCGGTAGGTGCTTCTTGAGGACGGTGGAATGGCGAGGACATTCCAGGTTTCTTGACCTGAGCTGGCGAGATCCAGAAATGTGGGGCAGCGCAGGACAAGTGCATCGATGTACTGCGGGAACGTTGTCGCGACGATGATGGACTGCACGCTTGAGCATCTGGCGAAAAGGCGCGATCGCACCATTGCTTCCACGTCACCTGATGGGGATCCCTACGGACTGACGGTGACCGTCGATTCGGCAGTGTCGTTGGATGGGTTCGGGTCCCTGTGCGCCGAATCGACGCTCACCCGGTTCACAAGCGTGCCCGCCGCATCCGGGGTAACGGTCAACGCCAACGTCCAGCGCTCGCCCGCGGCCAGCATCAGCGTGTCGCAGCGCAGACGGCGCTCTTCGGGAATGAACGAGCAGCCGTAGCTCATTCCCTGCGGGGCGGTCGTGGTCGCGGAGCCATAGGTCGTGCCGGGTGGCAAAGTATGGTCCATCGTCAGCAAGCTTGCTTCGGTGGGACTGTTGTTGGTGATCGTCACCGTAAAGGTCATTGGCTGGCCGGGTCGTGGCGTAACGGCTGGAGCGGCAATCTCCACACCGAGATCCGTCTCCGGCAGGGCCAAAACCTGGTCACCCGCTCCCGGTATCGAGGGCGCCGATGATGACGCGACTGTCCCATCAGGAGAACCCTGGGCGGTCAGGACGGCAGGTGACACCGCCTGGGACATGAAGCGGCGTGGCTGACCGCTTCCGTCGGCGTTCATGATCCAGGTGTCCGTGGAGTCGCCGTAGAGCACCTGCCCATCATTGAGCCACTCGATCTGGTCATCGATCGAGCGGGTCTCGGCCAGCGGCGTCTCCGTCATCGTCGCCAGGTCGAGCACGTGGAACCGCCAGACCGCACCGCCCAGGGTATCGCCCACCTTCTTCTTGAACGCGATCCGGGTATTGTCCGGCGAGAGCGATGGACATTCCACGTTGTCGCGCAGTACCGTCACCTG
>CADCWJ010000075.1 GCA_902806365.1 uncultured Thermomicrobiales bacterium | reverse complement strand
TCCGGGTATACCCTTGACGCGGCATCACCTGATAGGTATCGGTAAAGTAACGGTCATCGCGGTTCGTCCGTGTGGGAATCCGGGCGGTGACGGAGGCGTCCAGCTCGGTCGGCTCGACGCCCCACTGCTTGCGGGTGTAGCCGCGAAAGAACTTGCGATACAGGTCCCGGCCGACCTTGCTGATCACCGCGTCTTCGGCCGTCACCACCGGGTCCACCGGTTCCGCGACCGAATCGAGGAACCCTTCGAGCTCGAACGATGTCAGGTTCAGGCCGTACAGACGGTTGATGGTGTCGAGGTTGATCGGAATCGGCACGAGCTGGCCATCGACGCTGGCAAGCACCCGGTGCTCATAAGGACGCCACTCGGTGAACCGTGAGAGATACGCATATATCTCGCGCGAATTGCAGTGGAAGATATGGGGACCGTACTTGTGCACGAGGATCCCGGCATCGTCGTAGAAATCGTAGGCGTTGCCAGCTATGTGCGGCCGCTTCTCGACTACGAGGACCCGGAGTCCGTCGCGGGTCGCAAGGCGCTCGGCGAGGACACTACCAGCGAAACCAGCACCGACGATCATGAAGTCAAACATTGCAGTATCCTGTCTTTCCCCGATAACCAGCGGGGGTTGTGGCTGTTAGGTTCCGCTTCGCGCTGTAGGGTTCTCGATGGTAAGGGCTTCCACCATCAGCGTCGCCATGCCGTCGACGATGGCGTCCCAGTCGTGCGCCAGGAGGTGGGCTTGCCCGGCGGCCCGACGTTGCTGTTGGTCGGAGATCGACTCGGTGAGCGCCGCCTCAACCTCCGCGACGAACCGCGCCGGCTCCCCGGCAATCCGGGCAACATCACCGTAGAGACTGACGACATCGGCGATCGGGGTTGAGACGATGGGTTTCCCGGCGGCAAGGTACTCGAGCGTCTTGGTCGGCGAGATCGAGCGGGTCGCCTCATTCAGCGCAAACGGCAGGAGGGTGACATCGAACCCGGCCAGGAAGTTGGGCAGGTCGGCGTACGGCTGCTGACCGAAGTAGGCGATATTCGGGCGTCGCGGGAGGTCCGACTCGGCGATCTTGGCGGTGGGGCCGACCAATGCCACGGTCCACTCCGGCCGGGCGTCGGCGACGGCGGCGATCAAATCGAAATCGATCCGCTCGTCGAGCACGCCATAGTAGCCGAGCACCGGATGAGGAAAGGCGGTCAGGCTGTCCGGTGGAGCAAGTCCATCAGCTGCGCGGGCAAAATGATGCACCTCGACTCCGGACGGAAAGCAGTGGACTGATGGGTGCCGATGCCGCCGCGCCTCGTACAGCGACGGCCCGCCCGCGAACACCAGGTCGGCGGCCCGGAACATCGCCTCTTCCTGGTCCCGCAGCGACTGGGGGGCATGACGGAAACTGGCGAGATCGTCCATGGCGTCGAAGACGACCAGGGAGGGCTCGATGTCGTCGGGCAGGGTGCCGAGCGCCATTGGGGTGTAGTACCAGACGATCGGTCCCACGGTCGCATGGTGACCAGATCGGGCATCGTCCCGTGCCAACGGGGCAAGATGCATCGCGATCAGCCGTTTGGTGTCCTCCCGCGTGTCTTCCCCGAATCCCCGTTGCTCCGCGGAGCCGATCGGTATCATCGGCGTCAGTACCGTGACCCCATCGTCAACGTAGACATCAAGGCGAGCCTCCGCTCCCACCTCGAGGAGGAACATCGGCTCCTCGATCACGGTCACCGGAATGTCCCGGGCAAACCGGGACAGCAGATGCTGTGGGCGCTGATACACGCCGTCCCACCGCAGGTGGGAGAACACGATCAGCGCCGACGCATGGTCTTCTAAGTGCTGCCAGACGGCTTCAGACGTCCCCGATTCCTGGGCGATAACCGCTGCCACGGTGCCGTGTCCTTTCCTTGGCGGCGCGGTTCTGCCCGCGCCTGCCTGCTATCAACGGGACCTCTCGTCCCCTTCGACCATTAAGCGGATACCGAGCAAGACCTTGCTCCACCAGACGCCTGGCGAAGATGGTCGGTCCCGGTCATTTTCCGGACGGTATCGAAAGTCAGGTGCGTGGCGAAGAACTCGTGTACCGGGCATGTCCGAGGCATCTCGGAACGTCGCTTCGGTTACGACACCGAATATGCAAGAGTTGTGCCCGGTTCTCGACAGCCTCGATCGACCGGCAGGCAACCGCGCATCATCGGCGCGTGGCCCCGTTAATGCTTAGGAGAGGATCAGTATTTTCGGCGTCGTCGTTGCCTGCGAGGAGACCAGCGTGCACGGGGCCCATGAGACGATGCCCCCCCTTGAGATGTGGGGGGGCCTGGAATGCACGGTCAACCGCGTAGGTGACCGCTACTTCGACCAGTTGGAGCTTAACGGCCACGCGCACCGGATCGACGATCTCGACCGGTTCGCGGAGCTCGGCATCACCGCCATCCGGTACCCAGTGCTCTGGGAACGGATTGCGCCGTCAGATGGTGGCTCTGCCGACTGGTCATGGCCGGACGAGCGGCTTGGGCGGCTACGGGAACTCGGCGTCCGACCGATTGTCGGTCTCGTCCACCATGGGAGTGGACCTAAGGGGACCGACCTCCTGGACCCCGCGTTCCCGGACATGCTCGCCCGGTATGCCGGCAGGGTCGCGGAGCGCTACCCGTGGGTCACAGACTATACGCCCGTCAACGAGCCCCTGACCACGGCCCGCTTCAGTGCCCTGTACGGTCACTGGTACCCGCATCGCCGGAACGAGGCCGCATTCTACCGGGCGATCCTAACCCAGTGCCAAGGGGTCGCCGCCGCAATGCGGGCCATCCGGTCGGTCAACCCCGACGCCCGCCTGATCCAGACGGAGGACCTGGGCGAAGTGTTCGCGCGGCCCCAGATGGCCGAACAGGCCGCTCACGAGAACGAGCGACGCTGGCTGTCGCTCGATCTCCTTACCGGCCACGTGGTTGCTGGTCACCCCCTGTGGGAGCGACTCCTGGCGGCTGGCATCTCGGAAGCGGAGCTGTGGCGTTTGGCTGAGGAGCCCTGCCCTCCCGACGTGATCGGCATCAACCATTACCTGACCAGTGAACGCCTGCTCGACGAGCGCCTTGAGCGCTACCCCGCGGGGTCACATGGAGGAAACGGACGGCAAACCTATGCCGACATCGAGGCAGTGCGGGTTTGTGTCGATGGACCGGGCGGGTGGCGGCGGCTGCTTCGGGCCACCTGGGAGCGCTACGGCCTGCCCGTTGCCGCCACCGAAGTCCACCTCGGATGCTCGCGCGAGGAGCAACTTCGCTGGTTGGCCGAGGTCTGGTCCACCGCGCGGGACCTGCGAGCGGAAGGAGCCGAAATCCGGGCCGTCACCGTCTGGTCGCTGCTCGGCGCGTTCGGCTGGAACCGGCTGGTGACCCAGCCAGGCGGTGATTACGAACCCGGCGTATTCGATCTTCGGGCTCCGAAGCCTCGTCCCACCGCGATCGCCGGCCTCGTGGCCGACCTCGCCGCAGGCAAGGAACCGACGCATCCGGTGCTGGCCGTGCCCGGCTGGTGGCGGCGGCCCTCCCGCTTTCACTACCCGCTCGTGGACGCCACGGGGACCGATGTCACAGGGGGGGACGAGCCGGAGCTTCCGGACGATGCCCCGGGAGTCCTCCTGATAGGTCCGGCGACCGCGCTTGGAGACGTTTTCGCTGCGCGACTTGCCATCCGGGCGATTCCATTCGTTCATCTCGACGGCGAGGCATCGTCCCGATGGTTGCCCCATACATTGCAGGCGATCGCCTCCGAACGCCTCTGGGCGGCAATCCTGACCATGACAGCGGCCGACATGTCGCCCGAAGACGCCGCGGCTGCGGCCCGGGCATGTGCAACCGATGGCATCCCCATGCTGTTCCATTCGGCGCCGCCGGTTGACCCCGTGCCGACGGGCCGAGCCGCGCCGGACAACGAGGGCAACCGGGCGGAGCCGATGAGAGCGTGGAGCGACGCCGCGAGGGCGGTGGAGCAGGCGATCGTCAGAGCGCATCCGGGAGCGATGATCGTCCGGAGCGACTTGTCCCTCGCTCCGGGAACCGCTCACACCGCATCGCTGAACGGAGACGAGCACGGGTCACACTATGTACGTGACCTTATTGAGGGCAGCCTGGACCTGCTCATCGATGGCGAGCGAGGCGTCTGGCACCTTCCAAACGAGCCCTCCGCAATATGGCACCGCATGAGCACTGGCGATCAGGACATCACATTCGTTGGAGCACGTCACGAGATTCGAGAACTTCAATCGGCACCCGGCATGCCTGTGCCCACCGCCGCCAGATCGGCGTAAAGCTCGCGAGGAAACCCACCGTCCACGCCGCGTCGACGTTGCCCGGATTGGCGGTTTGTGCTTCGGAACGCTTTTCGAAAACATGGTGCGGTTTGTCACGTCACCCCGCCGCCGGAGCCTGTATTTGCGCTCTGGCCGGCGGGGATTTCCTTCATAAGCCAGAGCCAGCCCTGAAGGCGGGACCGGAGCGCGTCGCGACGATCGACGCATGTTCTCCCGCCCTCCACGGGATCCGTCGCATTCATCGCGCGACAACGATTGCCCTCGACGGGCTGGATTCGGCAGCGGTTCCCATCCGCTGCCGAGGTGCCGTGACTGACAGCGGCGGACGCCCTTTCCCTTCCGCCCAGAGTGCGGTTTCATGGCACAGTTTCCTGTACAGTTCCCTTCGAACTGACGCTGCCAGACTGATCCGGCTGCCCAAGACAACCCCTTGGGCCCGGAGGGCAATCGTGATCGCGATTGCCCTTTCGGAGCGTGCAAACGTGTGGGACGATCAGGGTCTCGCCAGCAGAAGTTGAGCTCGGGCATATGCCGCTCGATCATTCTGGCTGCAATCGAGATCCCGTTCGACCACGGGAAGTTCACCGCATGTCCCCTGTGGACCTGCACGTCGACTCACGCATGACCGAGCGCGGGAAAGAACCCCCGCCCACTCGGGAGAAAGGAATCATTCTTCGTGGAACAGCGGTTGCATCCTCGTCCCCACCTGACCCGTGCGCGCTGGACTGATCTCGGTGGCCCGTGGGGATTCACGTATGACGACGCGAACGTCGGGCTGGACGAGGGATGGTCGACCCGAGTCGATGTCTTCGACCGGGAGATCGTCGTACCGTTCCCCCCGGAATCCCGGGCGAGCGGAATCGCCGACCCCTCCTTCCATCCCTACGTCTGGTATCGCCGCACCTTCGAGCTCTCGGAGGAGGATCGGTCGGGTCGGCTGCTGCTGCACTTCGGCGCGGTCGACTACCGGGCGCACGTCTGGGTCAACGGTCAGGTCGTGGCGGAGCACGAGGGTGGACACACGCCATTCAGCGCCGACATCACGTCCGTCCTCGTCGAGGGCGAGCAGGTCGTCGTCGTCCGGGCCGAAGACCAGCCCCGGGACCTCTCGCAGCCCCGGGGGAAGCAGGACTGGGAGCCAGAGCCGCACAAGATCTGGTATCACCGGACCACCGGCATCTGGCAACCGGTCTGGCTGGAACCGGTGCCAAGGGTGTCGATCCGCACCCTGCGCTGGAC
>CADCWJ010000074.1 GCA_902806365.1 uncultured Thermomicrobiales bacterium | reverse complement strand
GGCGCTCCGGATCGACCACATCGGCTCGACCACGGTGCCGGGGCTCGCCGCCAACGACGGGATCGACATCCGGGTCACCGTCCGCTCGCTCGACCCCGGCGCGATCGCGGAGGCACTCGCTTCGGCGGGTTACGCGCTGCGCGAGGACGTCATCTCGGATCACGTCCCGCCGGGCGCGATCGCCGATCCGGAGGAGTGGCGGAAGCTGTACGCCCAGCCGCCGGCGCGACAACGCCGTACCCACGTCCACATCCGCCAGGCGGGCCGCGCCAACGCGCGCTACGCCCTGCTCTTCCGCGATTACCTGCGCGCCCACCCGGCCGCGGCCGCCGCCTATGCCCAGATCAAGGAGGCACTCGCGCGGTTCCACGCGGACGACGCCGACGCCTATTACGAGGTGAAGGATCCCGTCTGCGACCTCATCATCGACGGCGCCGAGCGCTGCCCGCAGTGCCTCGCCGATCCGGCGGAACTCCCCTGGCCAGCGCTCGTCGCAGGGCACGATCACGATCGGGTGGCTCACGGCGTGGCTCCTCGATGGTGTGCCGGGAGGGTTGGGCGATTGGGCGGGGATTGCCATGAGGCTGGGATGCCTCCGGCCGCCGCCATTGTATGGACACGGAACATGGGAAACACCTGGCCGATCCCGCGAGTGCATCGGGTGGGGAATGGTGGTCCGCCAGTGAGCCCGCTGCCGATCGCGGATGACACCCGTCAGTGGTCGACAAGGCGGCGCACGGATTGGCGCTCGATGATCCTGGTCGGGACGGTCCATTTGATGGACGCATCGGCATCGAGCCCGGTGCCCTGCATCATCCGGAGCAGGCGCCGGAAGGCAACCTTGCCCAACTCCGCGGGAGAGTCGCGCACCGTCGTTAGTGGCGGGACGAGCATGCGTGCGACCTCGATGTCATCGAACCCGACGACGGAGATGTCGTCACCGACGTTCAGCCCGCGGCTCGATAGCGCTCGGTACGCGCCAACCGCTGTCTGGTCGCTGACGGCGAACACGGCGGTCGGCGGTTGGGCAAGATCAAGCAGGGCGAGCATCTCGCCGAATCCCTTTTCCTGCCCGTGCGAGATGCGTGGCGGGATCAGCCCGGGGTCGGGACCGAGCCCGGCCTGGTTCATCGCGAGCAGGTAGCCTCCACGTCGTTCCTCGAGCGTCCAGTATTTCGAGGGACCGCGCAGGAACCCGATGCGCGTGTGCCCGGCGTCGATGAGATACCGGGTGATCGCGTAGGCGCCGGCAAAATTATCCGGCACGACGGATGGCAGCCGCGCATCGGGAATGAAGTGATCGACGACAACGGCCGGAAGCCTGGCCTCGAAGACGGAATCTACCCACTCAGGGCGAAGATCGCCACCGCCAAGGATCAGGACGCCGGCCGCCCATTCGCCGGACCAGTGGCTATCAGCCGGGCCATCCCTGTCGCTGGCGAACTCGATCACGATCCGGTACCCGGCCTGGCGGGCTTCGGCCTCGATACCGGTCAGGACATGGCGGTTGAACGGATCCGAGAAGGGCGACGTCGGGAGGTGTTCGATGAGCACGCTCACCGTTTCCGGTTGCCCGATGCGCTGCTCGACGCGCTGCCCATTCATTCGCCGGGCAAGCGTGGGGTAGGCGAGATCGTTCGACGCCGCGACCACGCGCCGCCGCGTCGCCTCGGAGATGCCGCCTTTGCCATTGAGGACGAGCGAGACGGTCGCCACGGAGACCCCGGATGCGTCCGCGATGTCCCTCATTGTCGGCTGTTTGGCCTGGCCGTCGTGTGGCACATCGCCTGGTTGGGTATCGCTCATCGTTAACCTGGTCTTCTCGTGTCCCAATTGGTCCTTCTCGCGCCGCCCGATCAGGGAGAGCGCATGGAGGGGCCAATGCCGGGGATCAATCGTGGAGGGCCCCGCCCGCGGGTGGATCGGGCCATGCTTCCCGTGTGACCGCCACGCAGAGCATTGCCAAGGGCGCAACCGCGATCAGGGCGATGGGCCCGACCGTGACTGCCATCCAGGCCGCCACGCCGAACAGGGTCAGCGTGCCCAGGACCGGAACGGGCCGGGAGATCGTCACGATCGCACTCGCCAACCAGAGCTCAGTGCCGCTTGCACGGCGCTCGATCGCCAGCGTGTAGATCGTCACCAGCGACGTGCCGACGACGATCGCCACGCCGAGATCCAGGAACAACGGGAGCATGATCCATCCGGCATCCGGGTTCTGGTCTATCAAATGCAACGACCCGAGCAGGATGGGCCCGACGATCGCCGGAACGATGCTGATCCGAATTCCCGACCTTGCGTGCTGGCGGACCAGGCCGAGCATGGCGGGAAGCGTACAGGCGTCACCATCGAGCAGGCGTGCGCAGGCGGCGACGATCCCGGCCCAGACCGCTCCGGTACACAGCATCAGGAGCGGCCAGCCGATCACCCATGATAGCCCGATGCCCACAACCAGTGCCGGTGAGGCGGCGATCAGCACGAGCAGGCTGGCGGCGCCCGATGCCGGCACGTTGTCCCAGAGCGTGCGCCCGACGTGGATCAGCATGTGGCCGGGGTCGTGGGGGCCGGCGGTCCGTTTCGATCCGGCGGAGGCGGTCATCCGGCTATCCCCGCATCCCGGTGAGGGCGACGCTCTCGGTAAGGCGACGCTGGGCCAGGAGATAAACGATCAGGACCGGGATCACGACCAGCATGATGCCGGCGAAGATCGTGGTTGGTGTGCCGCCAAACTGCCCACGGAGGGCGACAAGGCCAACCGGGAGCGTGAACTTGTCCGCGCTGGTCAGGAAGAGGTTGGGGGTGAAGAAGTCGTTCCAGGCCGCCTGGAAGGTGAGCACGGACAGGGCGGCGATGGCGGGAGCCGCCAGGGGCAGCGCGATCTGGAACATCACCCGGAAGTGCCCCGCACCATCCAACCGGGCCGCTTCCTCCAGATCCCGCGGGGTGCGCAGGAAGAACTGCCGGAGCAGGAAGATGCCGAAGACGTTGATGAGGCCGGGAACCCAGAGCGCTTCGTGGGTATTCATCAGGCCCAGGTTGCGGACCAGGATAAAGGTCGGGATCACCGTGACCTGCCCTGGCACCATCAGCGCGGCGAGAAAGATGACGAAAAGCGGATCGCGCCCCGGGAACTGCAGGCGGGCGAAGGCATAGGCGGCCATGGTGCTGGTGATCACCGAACCGATGGTGATCAGCAACGAGACCTTGAGGCTGTTGAGAAACTGCTGCCAGAAGGGGACAGCGTCGAAGACCCGGCGCACGTTCTCGAGCGTCCAGTTGGTCGGGGTCCAGTCGGGCGGCTTCCCGAACGCCGAGAGTTGGGGCACGAACGCGGTGACGATCACCCAGTAGAACGGGAGCAGCATGATGATGGAGATGAGGATCAGGAGGCCGTTCAGCACCCAGTTGCCACCTTGCCGCAGCCGTTTCTGGCCGGCCGAAACATCGACCGGCTGGGCGATCCCGCGGGGTTCGTCGACGATGGTTGTTGCCATGGGAGCCTTTCAACCGCCCCGGACGTGCCGGAGCCGGGCCGGTGGATTGAAGCGATCCGTCCCGGTTGCCTTGCGCTCGCGCGACACGGCATCGCCTCCTACTCGTAGAACACCCAATACCGGCTCAGGCGCATCTGGATCAGGGTTACGGCCAGGATCACCAGGAAGACCCCGATCGCCATCGCCGAGGCGTAGCCCATCTCGAAGCGGCGGAATCCGGTCTCGTAGATCTGCATCACGATGCTGACCGTTTTGTCGAGCGGTCCGCCCTCGGTCATGATGTACATCGGCTCGAAGATCTGGAACGCGCCGATGAAGGTCAGGATTGCGACCATGAACAGGGTCGGCGAGAGCATCGGCAGGGTGATGTCCCAGAACCGGCGGACCGATCCCGCACCGTCGAGCTTGGCCGCCTCGTGCAAGTGTGGCGGAACACCCTGCAACCCGGCGAGGATCAGGATGAAGGTAAACCCGATCGTCTTCCAGAGGTCGACCAGGATGATCGCGGGCATCGCCGAGCCCGGCATCAGCAACCAGCTTTTGGTCGGCAGCCCGAGCTGGGCGAGGTAGTAATTGATGAAGCCGAAATTGGGATCGAGAATGTAGAGCCAGATAAGGGAAACGGCTGCCCACGACATGATCACCGGAAAGAAGATCGCGGTGCGGAAGAGGTATTTGAGCACGCCAGGGATCGACCGCTGGATCGCCAGCGCCAGCAGCAACCCGAGGCCGACGTGGGTCACCAGCGACCAGAAGGCGAAGACGAAGGTGTTGCGGACCGCCGCCAGCGCCGCGTCGTCGGTGACGAGCTTCCGGTAGTTTTCCAGTCCCACGAACTCGGCATCGGTGAGCAGGTTCCATTCGAAGAAGCTGAGCGCGATGGCACCGACCAGCGGCCCGGCGATGAAGATCAGGAAGAGGATGATCGCGGGACTCAGCAGCGTGTACGCAACGATCGCTTCCCGCCGCCGAACCGCGGCGGGAAGCGAGCTGTGTTGGAGGGACAGATCCGCTCCGGCACTTCTGGAACCAGCGACTCCGGCACTCATGGAACTGTTCCTTGTCGGTTAGAGGTTCGACTGGATCTTGCTGTTGAGATCGTTGAGGGCGGCTTCCGGCTCGAGGTTCCCGATCAGGATCTGGGCGAAGGTGTCCTCGATGTCCTGCTGGATAATGCTGCCCTGGTCCGGCCCTGGCACCGGCACGGCGTAGTCCAGCGCAGCGTAGAGCACTTCGATCCCCTCGGGCGCGGCGGAGAGATACGCTTCGCTCTCGGCTACCGACCGCTGGGCCGGGACCTGGTACTGGATGAACTCCGCCGCCTTCGGCGAGGCATAGAACTTGGAGAGTGCCCAGGCCGCCTCACGATTTTCGGTCGCCTTCATGATTGGGTACGAGTTCCAGCCGATCGGCGAGCCCGGTCCTGCCTTTTGCGGATGGGCGACGATGTTGACCTTGTCGAGGATTTTGAGTTCGGCGAAGTTCGGCTGCGGCCATTTGCCACCACCGACCATCGCGAGCTGGCCCTGCGCCATTGCGGCGAAGGCATCGAACTCGCCGCCTGGCTCGGGGCTGATCTTCTCGGCGACCAGTTGGCGCATGAAGGTAGCCGCCTCGATCGCCTGCGGCGTGTTGACGGTTGCCTCGGTCCAGTCGGCGTTGAGCGGACTGGCGCCGTTGGTCAGCAGCCAGGGCATGACGCTGACGAAGTAGGCCGACGGCACGTGCATGCCGAACACCTCGCCCGGCTTGGTGAGGGCCTTGGCGGTCTCGTAAAACTGGTCCCAGGTCCATTCGTTGGTCGGTTCGGCAACACCCGCGGCGGCCATCATCTCGGTGTTGTACCAGACCCCCATGGTGTTGAACTCTCCCGGCAGAAAGTAGGTCTGGCCGTCCGGAGAGCTGAGCGTGTTGCACCATTCCACCAGTTTCGGGTGGAAATCGGCAAGCAGGGTGTTGACTTCCTCGGCGTCGCGCTCGAGCAGGTCGTCGATCGGCTCGATCAGACCACGGCTGGCGAACAACCGCTGGCCTTCGGTCGCGATCTGGACGACGTCGAATTTCTCGCCGCCGGCGATCCGGGTGGTGACGGCGTCCGCGAAGGCGGCCCACGATCCCGCCTCGATACCGACGACCTCAAGCTCGACGGCAGGGTACAAGGCCCGGAAGGCGTCGAAGACCGGCTGGCCGTCGGCCGCTTCGCCGTAGACGAGGAATCTGACCTTGCCGGATGGGGCACTGCCCTGGAGCAGCGCCGGGGCCTGGGCCGACGCGACAATCGAGCCGATTCCACCACTTGCCGCGATGCCGGTGATCGCGGCGCCAAGCTGCCCCGATCGCTTCAGCATCGTTCGGCGTGACGTTCGGCTGGACCCGGTACGCGTCGCGGACTGACGAGCATCCATGTCGGTAATCCTTCCCTCGGCGTCTGCCGACGCCCGGTTGCCACGAGCAGGTTGTGCGGTTTGATGGACTTGTAGCAGCCGACCGGGGACCTGTCAATGGTGTTCACTAAAACATTAACTAAACCTCTTGAACTCCATCTGATGGTCGTGCATGATGCGGCCGTGAGCGCGCGAGCCGCATCATCCAATTCGGCGTCGCTCCGGGCGCCGGTCAGGTCTGCGTAGGGAAGGATGGCTGAAGATGGTTCAGGCCGAGACGCGCCGGGAACGGGCAACCCATGCGGGGCGCACCTACGCGGGCGAGCAGCTCCGTGCGATCGCGATGCCGCTGGGCGGGATCGGCACGGGGCAGGTCGCGCTCGGTGGGGACGGCGGGCTCCGGCAGTGGCAGCTCTCCAACCAGTCGAATCATCTCGCGTTTGTGCCGGACAGCTTCTTCGCGATCCGGACATCGACATCGCCCGACGCTGGCACCGGTGACATCCGCCTCCTCCAATCGGAGGAGGTGCTCGACCTGCCAGCGCTCGAGACGCCGCTGGTGAATGATGACGTCATCCCCGAGCAACAGCGCCGGCTCCTGCGCCGGTTGGGCGGCGTGCGGCGGACGACATTCACCGGCGCCTACCCATTCGCCCGGATCGCCTACGAGGATGAGCGCGTACCAGTCGAGGTCTCACTGGAGGCGTACTCGCCGTTTGTCCCGCTGGACGGCGAGGCCAGCGAGTTGCCGGCCGTGATATTCGCGTTCTCCGTCTACAATCCCACCCCGGGACCGATCCACGGGGCGATCGGCGCGACGCTGAAGAACGTGGTCGGCTGGGATACGGCGACCCCGATCCAGGGGAATCTCTGCCCGCTGTTCGGTGGCAACCTCAACCGCGTGCGCCGTACGGATGGCCTGACCTCGCTGGTGCTGGAAAACCCGTCCCTCCCGGCGCATCATCCGCACCTTGGCCAGCTTGCGCTCGGCACGACCAGCGTCGATGCCTTTGTGCTCCCGCAATGGCGAGAGGCGGATGAGTTCCTGGCTTCGATGAGGTCGTTGCACCTCAATGCCAGCCCTCCTGTGCCAGTCGTGGACGCTACCGGGAAGGAGACCGTCTGGCACGAGGGCTACCGCGTGCGTGAGGAGGGGGCGAACCGGTATGGAAGTCCGATTCCGAGCGCGGCGGGCGAGACCTGGAACGGTGGCGTATCGGTGCCGTTTTCGCTGGCCGCGGGGGAATCGGCGGAGATCACGTTCATCCTGACGTGGTCGTTCCCGAATCACTACGTCAATTACGATCAGCCGGCACGCGATTACCGCTACGAGCTCGGCCGGAGCCGGCTGTGGCTGGGCAACGCCTACACCCGACGCTTCACCAGCGCGCTCGACACGGCCGAATGGGTTGTGGCAAACGGGGAGCGACTCGCACGCGATTCCCGGACGTGGTCGGAGACGATTCTGGACAGCAGCCTGCCGTCCTGGATGAGCGAATTCTTCGCCGCCCAGGGCGCGCTGATCCGCAGCCCGACCATCTTTCGCACGGAAGACGGCAAGCTCTACGGGTTCGAGGGCACGCAGGGGGCATCGACCGCCTTCCTGCCGTGGCGCGGATACAGCGGATCGTGCCCGCTGAATTGCACCCACGTCTGGAACTACGAGCAGGCGCTGTCGCGGCTTTTCCCGGACCTCGAGCGGACGATGCGCGAGACGGACTTCGACTACGTGCAGGCCCCGGAGGGCTACATCCCCCACCGTACCTTGCTGCCACTCTTCGTCAAGCAATTGTGGAACCAGAAGATCGGGGGGCCAGACAACCCCGCGCTCGATGGCATGCTTGGCACGGTCCTGAAGACCTATCGCGAGATCCAGCAAGGCGCGGGCGCCGCATGGCGCGCTCGCTACTGGCCCAACATCCGCCGGCTGGTGGACTACATCCGCGAGACGTGGGACGCGAACGATGACGGCGTGCTCGATGGCGAGCAGCCCAATACCTACGACATCGCGTTCTACGGCACGAACATGTTCATCGGCGGTCTGTGGCTGGCGGCGCTGCGGGCGACCGAGGAGATGGCGAAGCTGGAGGGCGAAGCCGACTTTGCCCGGGAGTTGCATGCCCTGTTCGAGCGTGGTCGCGAAAACTACGACCGGCTTCTCTGGAACGGGGAGTACTACATCCAAATCCTCGGCCCGGATGATCCCCTAGAGCAGCAGTACCTGACCGGCTGCCTCGCCGATCAATTACTGGGGCAGTGGTGGGCGCATCAGCTCGGTCTCGGGCACATCCTCCCGGAAGACCATGTTCGGCAGACGCTCCGATCGATCCTGAAATACAACGTCCGCAAGGGATTCTCCGGGTACGACCCGGAGGAGCGCGCGTTCGCCGATGGCGATGACCACGGGCTGGTGATCATCGCCTGGCCCGAAGGAGGTCAGCCGGATCGGCCCACACGGTACCACGACGAGGTCTGGACCGGCATCGAGTACCAGGTTGCCGCGCATTGCATCCGGGAGGGGTTGGTCGACGAAGGGCTGTCCGTCCTGAAGGCAGCGCGCGATCGCTACTCGGGCGTGAAGCGCAACCCGTACAACGACATCGAGTGCGGCGATCACTATGCCCGGGCGATGGCGGGCTGGACGGTGCTCGAAGCCCTGGGCGGCTATCACTACGACGAGACGAAAGCG
>CADCWJ010000073.1 GCA_902806365.1 uncultured Thermomicrobiales bacterium | reverse complement strand
TCGGTCTTGCCGTCGAGGCTCCAGCCGAGCAGGGCGAAATAGTTGAGCATCGCCTCCGGCAGGTACCCGCCCTCCTGGAAGTCCTTGACCGACGCGCCGCCGTGGCGCTTGGAGAGCTTGCCGCCGGTCGGCGCCAGGATCAGCGGCATGTGGGCCAGGATCGGCATGTCCCAGCCCAGCGCCTCGCAGATCCGGACGTGCAGGGGAGCGGTCGGGATCCACTCCGGCCCACGCGTGATGTGCGTAATCTTCATCTCGTGATCGTCGACGACGGCTCCGAGATGGTACGTCGGGTAGCCGTCCGACTTCAGGATCACCAGATCCTCGATCGTCTCGTTCTGGTAGACGATCTCGCCACGGAGCAGATCGACCAGCCGCGTCTCGCCGGTCAGCGGCATCCGGAAGCGAATGACGGAGGTCTCGCCTGAGTCGACCCGCGACGCGACTTCGGCGGCGGGCAAATCGCGGCAGTGGCGGTCGTAGCCTGGCGGCAATCCGCGTTTCTGCAAGTCCTCGCGTACGGCCTTGAGCCGCTCCGGCGAGCAAAAGCAGCGATAGGCGTTTCCTTCGGCGACGAGCCGCTCGGCCATCTCCCGGTAGTGATGCGTCCGTTCACTCTGAACGTACGGTGCGTACGGCCCGCCGACATCGGGCCCCTCGTCCCATTCGAGGCCCAGCCAGCGCAGGCCGTCCATCAGCCCTTCGGCGGAACCTTCGACGAACCGCTTCTGGTCCGTGTCCTCGACCCGGAGCACAAAGGTGCCCCGCTTGCCGGCCCGGCGAGCCTGGCCGTGCGCGAAGAGCACGTCGTACATCACCAGGCGGGCGCCACCGATATGCAACGACCCGGTCGGGCTTGGGGCGAAGCGAACCCGAACTTCGTCCAGGTCGGCCGGAATCGCGGTCTGTTCTGTCATCGAAGAGGTCATCCTCAGCGCGAGGGCCATCCCCACGCGATACAACAGGTAATGAGCAAGGGTTGAAGAAGCACGCCGGCCATCCGTGTACAAACCCGACAGGGGAAGCGGCGCGACAACGTCCAATCATACCCGGAGCCAGGAACCGGGCGAGAGGTCATGAACCCGCCGGATCCAGGCGCGGCGGTTGTTCCCATTGTCCGGCATAGCCATGCGCGCGCAGCACCGCCAGCGCCTCATCTTCGGCCGCGGATGGCGGCGACTGAGCCGCACCCGGTGGCAGCAACACGACCAGGCCACCATCGGGTGCGGGCTCGTCCAGCACCTCCAGCCCGTCCGACTCCAGCGCCTCCCGGATCTCGTCG
Source organism: uncultured Thermomicrobiales bacterium (assembly GCA_902806365.1). Taxonomy (GTDB): domain Bacteria; phylum Chloroflexota; class Chloroflexia; order Thermomicrobiales; family UBA6265; genus CADCWJ01. The sequence goes on along the minus strand of CADCWJ010000073.1, from coordinate 163 downwards.
ACTGCCAGATCCGGATCGGGAGTGAGCACGATCGCCCGCCGGATCCGAACCCGCCGGTAGCCGACGGTCCAGTCCCGGAGTGTCTTGAGCAACGATTCCGGCAGCGGCTCACCACGCTGGCGCGTCAGGTACTGAACGATCTGATCGAGATCGAACCCCGCGC
>CADCWJ010000072.1 GCA_902806365.1 uncultured Thermomicrobiales bacterium | reverse complement strand
TGGTGCATCTCCCGTCAGCTCTGGTGGGGGCATCGCATCCCGATCTGGTACTGCACCGGGTGTGGTGAGACCCATGTGAGCATCCAGGAATCGCTGGCCGCCTGCCCTTCCTGCGGGGGAGCGGTCGAGCAGGACCCGGACGTGCTCGACACCTGGTTCAGCTCCGGGCTCTGGCCCTTCTCAACGCTGGGCTGGCCCAGGGACACGGAGGACCTAAGGCGGTTCTACCCCGGGTCGGTGCTGGAGACGGGTCATGAAATCCTGTTTCCATGGGTCGCACGGATGGTCTTCTTCGGCATCGAGATGATGGGCGAGGTGCCGTTTCACACGGTGTACCTGCACGGCATCGTCCGCGATGTCGAAGGCGCCAAGATGAGCAAGACCAAGGGCAACGTGATCGATCCGATCGAGGTCTCGGACGAGTACGGCGCCGATGCCCTGCGCTACGCACTCGTGACCCAGGCGGCGCCCGGAAACGACAGCCGCCTCAGCATCCAGAAGGTCGAAGCCTCCCGAAATTTCTGCAACAAGCTTTGGAACGCGGCGCGGTTCGTACTCCGCTCGATTGCCGATACCGCTATTGCGATGGACCACGACGGACCAGCGCGGCCGGATGGTGACCTTGCGCTGGCGGATCGCTGGATCCTGAGCAGGCTCGACGGCACGACTCACGACGCCACCCGGCTACTGGATGGCTACCTGTTTGGCGAGGCCGCGCGCCAGATCAACGAGTTCATCTGGACCGAGCTGTGCGACTGGTACATCGAGGCCGCCAAGGTCCGGCTTCGCGGGAGCGACGCCGAACGCCAACAGGTGGCCCAGGTGCTGGCCTACACGATGGAACGGAGCCTGAGATTGCTCCACCCGTTCATGCCGTTCGTCACGGAACGATTGTGGCGGGAGATGCCACATGCCGGACCCAGTGTCATGACCGCGCCATGGCCGTCCGCCGGGGAGCGCGACCCGGAGGCCGAGGGGGCATTCGAGACGCTCAAGGACATCGTGCGCGGGATCAGAACCGCCCGTGCGGACGCCGGCGTGGAGCCCGGAAAGTGGATCGCCGCTGATGTCTATGCCGGCGTGCTGAAACCACAGTTCGAGGGAGCGCGGGCGGAGTTCGGAACGCTTGCCCGGATCGCGGACGATCAGCTCCGGTTCCCAGACGGTGAGGCGCCGGGCCTTTCGCAATCGTTGACCGTTCTCGCGGGTCCGGTCGTGGCGTCGCTTCCGCTCGCCGAAATGATCGATTTCGGGGCTGAGCGCGCGCGGCTGGCGAAGGAGCTGGAGGAGGCCGTGCAGGAACGGACACGCGCCGAAGCGCAACTCGCGAACGAGTCCTTCATGGCGCGCGCGCCGGAAAAGGTGGTCAAGGTCCAGCGGGACCGCCTGACGCGGTCGGTCGAGCAGATCGCGACGCTCCGGGACCGGCTCGCCGACCTCGGCCAATAGCAGTGGTGTCGCCTGACCGCTCGTGGTTCGAACGACATCCATTGTTTGTCGCCTACGATTTGCTCGGCGCGATGCTTGGCGTGGATCGGAACGGCGTCGCGACGCGGGGGCGTGTCGTTGAGGTCGAAGCGTATGCCGGGCCATACGACCTCGCCTCCCATTCCGGCAAGTACCGCGCGGCACGGGCGTCACTGTTCGGCGAACAAGGGCGGCTCTACGTGTACCGGTCGTATGGCATCCATACGATGCTGAATGTCGTCGCGCACGAGCCTGGAGACGCCGGTGGTGTGCTGTTCCGTGCGCTCGAGCCGTGTGCCGGGCTAGAGGCGATGCGGGTCCGCCGCGGAGCGCGGGCCCGCTTGCTTGCGACCGGTCCAGGGTCGCTGTGCCAGGCAATGGGGTTCCAGTTGGATGACGGCGGGAAGGACCTGATCGAGTCGGATTGGGTGTGGCTTGACGTTGGTCATTGCGTCGAGACGGTGCGGGCCAGCGCACGGATCGGAGTTAGCAAGGGGTTGAGCGCAAGCTGGAGGTTGTTCGATGGCGCAAGTCCATACGTGTCCGTTCACACCCGCGGCACCCCAATAACTTGCGATGACCTTGAAGACATGATTCCTCCCGCTGGCACTATCATCTTGTAAGTGAGATCGCTCGACAATTCCGCCCGCCGGTTCGCGCGGACGGATCCGACAGGAAACGTCCATGCCAGTTCGGCTGCTCGACCCGGAGACAATTGGCAAGATAGCTGCTGGGGAAGTCATCGAGCGGCCGATGTCGGTCGTCAAGGAACTGATCGAGAACTCGATCGACTCCGGTGCGACGAGAATCGCCGTCGAGCTCGAGCGGGGCGGCAGCCAGTTGATCCGGGTAACGGACGATGGCGCGGGAATGTCGGCGGACGACATGGCACTCGCGATCGAGCGGCACGCCACATCCAAGCTCAGCGCCTTTGACGATCTGGAGACGCTCCGGACGCTCGGGTTCAGGGGCGAAGCCTTGCCGAGCATCGGCGCGGTCTCGCGTCTCGGCATCCGGTCGCGGGAAGCGTCCAGCAATGTGGGTGCGGAGCTGGAGCTCAACTTTGGCCGGCATACGAGCCTCGTCAAGGGATCGGTCCCGCCGGGTACGTCGATTACGGTCCGGGAGCTGTTCGGCAATGTGCCGGCGCGGCTCAAGTTCCTACGCCAACCGTCGACCGAGTCCGCTTACGTCTCTCGTCTGATCGGGGCATACGCCTGCCTGCGAAGCGATATCCGGTGGACCCTGACGGTCGACGGAAGGCGCTCGTTGTCGACGCCGGGGACAGGGTCGGACATCGACGCGGCGCTTGGCGTCTACGGCGCCGAGCTCAACGACGAGATTCTGGAATTATCGCCACTAGGGGACGACGCGCGCGTCCCCGGGGTGGCGGTGTCGGGCTGGGTCAGCAGCCCACGGGTGACCCGGTCTCACCGTCAGAACCTGTTCTTCTTCGTCAACGGTCGCCTGATCCATCATCGCTCGAT
>CADCWJ010000071.1 GCA_902806365.1 uncultured Thermomicrobiales bacterium | reverse complement strand
GGCCCACCTCGACATGAAGAACGTGATGATCACGAACGGCAGAAACGCCGACCCCGCCGCCGTGGCCGAGTAGCCGTGTACCTGAATCAGCACGAACGGGAAGAAATACAGCGAGCCTCCGAGTCCAGCGTAGAGGAGCAGCGTCAACAGGTTCGCCCCGCTGAAGTTGCGAGGACGGAACAGCGAGAGCGGCATCATCGGCTCGGGGGATCGAAGCTCGACGAAGACGAACGCCACGAGCGACGCAACGCCGAGCATCAGGCTTCCGATCGCGAGCAAATCCCCAAACCCGTTGCTCTGGGATTCGATCAGGCCGTATACAACCCCGCCGAGCCCGAGCGTCCCAAGCACCGCGCCGGGAATGTCCAACCGCCTCGCGTCCGGGTCGCGGCTCTCGGGCACGTGACGAAAAGCTATGAAGATCACGACCGCAGCCAGTGGAACGTTGATCAGAAACGCCGCCCTCCACGTGACGTTCTCGACCAGATACCCGCCGAGCACGGGTCCGAGGGCCGCCGTTATCCCCGAGAATCCCGACCACGTTCCGATCGCTTTGCCGCGCTGGTCACCGTCGAAGGACGCGCTGATGATCGAGAGCGAGCCAGGCACGAGCATCGCGCCTCCGACGCCCTGGATGGCCCGCGCCGCTATGAGTTGCTCCGGGTTCATGGCGATGCCGCATCCGACAGAGGCGAGCGCGAAGACCGCGACGCCTAACGTGAAGATGCGGCGACGACCGTAGTGATCGCCGAGAGATCCTCCGACCAGGATCAGGGCGGCCAGAAACAGCGCGTAGGACTCCACGATCCACTGCGCGTCCACGGCGGTCGCCCCGAGCGTGGCCTGGATGCTGGGCAGCGCGACGTTGGTGACGGTTCCGTCTATGAAGGCCATCGCCGACCCGATGATGGTGGCCGCGAGAACCCACGGCCCCGAAGTCCGCTCGCAAGGCGCATCGGCGGCCCTGGAACGGACGACGCCCTCGTCGCACGGCGTCCTGACTATATTGGCCACAGCCGAACCCCCTCAACGAACATCAAGCTAGAAAGACGACCCCGGCTGCGTCAGAAATTCGGCCTCCTCCGGCGTTGTCTCGCGCCCTAGAATGGCGTTCCTGTGCGGGAAACGTCCGAACCGCTCCACGATATCCCGATGCCCGACGGCGTATGATGTGAGGTCGGGAGCACCATCCTCGGTCGCAAGCCGCTCGAAGATTTCCACGGAACGACGCTGTACCCCGACATCCTCGCTATGCATGAAAGGCATGTACAGGAACATCCGCTGGAAGGCCGGAAGTTCCCGGTCCAGCGCCCGCTCGATGGCGTACTCAGCAGTTTCTAGCGCCTTCTCATCCGTGGCGTGGGTTTGCCCGTCGCCCCTGAACATGTTCCTCGGGAACTGGTCCAGCAGTATCACGAGAGCCAGCGCGCTGTGGGCCTCATCCCGCCAGCTATCGAGCTTACCGGCTGCGGCTTGCTCGTAGTCTGTGCGGAATCGGGTCTGTACTTCGTTGTCGAAATCCTCGTTCTTCTGGAACCAGGCTTCGCGGAACTCGCCGTAGCCTGGGTCGTCCTCGCCCCCGAACCAGAAGTCCAGGATCTCCTGCGGCTTACTCGGCACGGCCGATAACCGTGATGTCATCCTCCTGGCGGGTGAAGGTCTGGCCCCTGACGCGGGTGTTGTAGTCGTTGAACATCCACAGTTCGGGGACTATCTCCGAGATCAAATCCCCATCGTCGAACATCCTGACCATCGAGGATTCCGAGACCGCAATAGATACCGCGCCCGTCTGCCGAGAGACCGAGGCTGCCGCCATGTGCCTGCTTCC
>CADCWJ010000070.1 GCA_902806365.1 uncultured Thermomicrobiales bacterium | reverse complement strand
CCACTTGGCTTCCTTGCCCTCGACCAGCATCGTGGCGACATCAACCTGAGCGAAGAACCCGAAATGCCAGTAACCGCCGGTCGCCGGGTTCATAAGCTCCTCCATCCCGAAGCCCGGAATCAAGAACTCCGCCAACACCAGGCGTCTGATCTCGGTCGGGTGATGCAGCGCCCAGGAAGCCGCCACCATCCCGCCGATGTCCGTCCCGACCAGGTCCACCGTCTCGAACCCGAGTTCCCGCACGATGTGGCGGACGTCGTCGGCGACCGTCCTCTTCGCGTATCCCTCGGCGGGCCTGTCGGAATCCCCGAGGCCGCGAAGGTCCGGAACGATCACCGTGTAACCCGCCTTGGCGAGCGCCGGCATTACGCCGCTCCATTCGCGCCAGGTGAACGGCCAGCCGTGCAGGAGCACCACCGCCGGGCCGTTGCCCCCGGACACGTAGTGAATGCGCGTTCCGTCGACGTCGGCAAAATGGTGCTTGAAGCCATCGATGCCTGCGGGAGCGCCGTCGACCGGTGCCCCGTCGATCTTGGCAAGCGCGGCTGGGCGGTCGGTCATAGCTTCTCTCCTGGTCGAGTCTTGGGCGTGAGCGGGTTGGGCTCCGGCGCGTCCTCCGGTCTGCGGCGCCAACTTCGCTCGTGACTGAGCTTGGACGAGCGGCGCGGAGGCATGGACGGCGGGCGGAGCGGGAGGCAGATCGATCATGATCGCGCTCCCGATCCATGAGCATGCGATTCCAATGGATTGGGGCCGTCGAGCAGCATCAGGCCGTACCTGCTCATCAGTTCGTCCGGCACCTGCGGCCGTCCCGGCGGCTGCGCCGCACCGGCCGGCGGCAAGGTGCGCTCGCCCGCCCGGGTGCCCAGTTCGGCGATCATCGCCTCGTGGCTTGCGGGCGTATAGCCGTTGAGGATGCGGGCAGTAGGGCTGTCGACGCGGAACGCATGCCGGGTGTTGCGCGCGACGTTGATGAAGGCGCCCTTCCCCACCGATCTTATCTCGTCGTTGATGAGGAAGGTGATCGTGCCGTCGAGGATGTAGAAGGTCTCGTCCGACCAGAGGTGCTTGTGCGGCGGCGGCCCCGCGCCTTGGGGCATCAACTG
>CADCWJ010000069.1 GCA_902806365.1 uncultured Thermomicrobiales bacterium | reverse complement strand
TTCAGGCTCTGCTCAAGCCACTCGTTGGGGTCGAGATAGCCAGAAGCGCCCATCACGGCGATGTCGTAATTTCCGGTGAAGAAGTTTTCGATGTAGATTGCGTTCTCCTGAGCATCGATTTCCGCCGCGATCCCGATTTGGCGGAGTTGCTCCTGAATCACGACCGAGGTGTTGGAGAGGAATCCGTACTGCGCCCAGGTCAGGAGCCTCGGGGCGAAGTCGTCCGGCAGCGTCATTCCGGCCAGCAAAGCCCGCGCCGCCTCCGGATCGGGAGCGGGGATCTCTCCCTGATAGCCGGCCCAGAAGGCGTCCGGGAACAGGCCGAGCAGCGGCTCGCCATGGCCGAACACGGCGGCATCGATGATCGGCCCGCGGTCGATCGTCATCGCTACCGCCCGCCGGAAATCGAGGTTGTCGAACGGCGGGCGGCGCAGGTTGAAAACGATCCAGCGCAGGTTCGTCGTCCGCTCGCCGGCAAGCACCACCGCCTCGTTCGACTGGAGCGTGGTGATGTCCTTGTGCGGCACCTGCTCGATCAGGTCGACCGTTCCGGAGACGAGCGCCGCCGTGCGCGAGGTGTCCTCCGGCACGATGCTCAGCTCAACGCCATCGAGGTACGGCTTGCCCGCCTCCCAATAGGATTCGTTGCGGCCGAGCACGACCTGCGTGTTTGGGACGTACTCAGTGAACGTGAACGGCCCCGTCCCGACCATCGTCTGGGTCAGGTCGCCGGTCTTCTCGACTTCCTCCCGGGGCACGATCGCAACGCCCCAGTATCCGAGCTTGGAGAGGAACGAGGCGTCCGGCGCGGCGAGCGTGACCACGACGGTCGCGTCGTCCAGCGCGGTGATCCCGGCGATGCCGGAGGTGTAGGACGCCGATGGCGACGCGGTCTCCGGGTTCTGGATCCGCTCGATGCTGTAGATCACGTCGGCGGCGGTCATCGCCCGCCCGTTGTGGAAGGTGACACCGGGGCGGAGAGCGAAGGTGTAGGTGAGCCCATCCGCCGAGATCTCCCACGATTCGGCGAGCGCCGGTTGGGGCAGGAGATCGGGTCCGACATCGACGAGCCCCTCGTAGACCAGCTCGATCACGAGCCCGGCGGCGGCGAGCACGGTCAGATGGGGATCGAGCTCCGTCGGGTCGCCCTGGACCCCGGCGCGGAGGATACCGCCCGGTACCGGCGCGGGCGTCGCGCCCTGCGCCGCCGCAAAGCGATCCCATCCCGCGATCGGGACGGCGGCCAACGCGGCTCCAGCGGCGAGCAACTTCCGCCGATCGAAAGCGTCCATCAACGGTTGCGTCGTGACCCGGGCCTGACTCATGATCGGTAACTCCCTGGCGATGGGGGTGTTGGCTTCGCGACCGTTCCCCTCGCCTCCCTGAGACGTGAACATGGACGGTCGAACGCCCCGGGCGGTTTGTTCCGCCGCGGAGGGCGTCCGCGATTCTTCCAGCCTACGCCATGTGCCCGACGTTCGGTACTGTTCGATGAGCTAGCTCGGACGCGAAGGAATGGTCGATGATTCCCCGTTCACGGTTCCTGCCGCATGAAACGTCCTTCGCCGCCTTTCAGGCGATACCCCTTTTCGGGCGACGCAGGCTCGGATACAGTACGTGGCGAGAGAAGGGACGATTCTATGCAACTTTCTGGTGACTACTCGTTCAAGACAACGCCCGAGCGTGTCTGGCAGTTCATGCTCGATCCGGATGTCCTGATGGCCTGCCTTCCAGGATGCGAGCGGCTCGATGCGATCGGAGAAGACGAATACACCGCGACCATGACGATTGGCGTGGCCATGATCAAGGGTAAGTACGAGGGCCGCGTCAAGATCAGCGACAAGAACGAGCCGATCAGCTACCGGATGCTCGTCGAAGGCAAGGGGCCGCAAGGGCAAGTGTCCGGCGAGGGCCTGATCGAGATCTCGGCCAGCGGCGACGGCACGCTCGTCAACTGGTCCGGCGACGCCACCGTCCGTGGCGTGCTGGCGCGGGTCGGCGGACGCGTGATCCAGCCTGCCTCCAAGATGATCGTCGGCCAGTTCTTCAAGTGTCTTGAACAACGCGCCGGAAGCGACGCATCCTGACGGGCTTCCAGCCGATAGTCCAAACTTCCCGCTCGATGCCGGCGCGGCACTCGAGCGAGCCATTGGCACCGTACCTGAAACTTCCGTCCATCACCGGGGAGGACACTTCGCGTGGAGCAACCTGACAAGCTGACCGTTTCGACCACGATCAACGGCGAATTCCGGCATGCCGAGGTGGAACCCCGGACCTTGCTGGTCTATATGCTGCGGGATTCGTTCGGTCTCACTGGCACCCATACCGGCTGCGAGACCGGCCAGTGCGGGGCGTGCACGGTCCATCTCGACGGCAAGGCCGTGAAGAGCTGCATGGTGCTCGCGGCGCAGGCCGATGGGCGGGAGATCACCACGATCGAAGGGATAGCGCCGAAGGGCAAGCTCCATCCGGTCCAGCAAGCATTTTGGGAAGAGCACGGCCTGCAATGCGGGTTCTGCACGCCCGGTGTGATTATGTCGTCGCTTTCGCTCCTGGCGGAGAATCCCGACCCGGACGACACCGCGATCCGGGAAGCGCTCGAAGGCAATATCTGCCGCTGTACCGGATATCAAAACATCGTGACCTCCGTCCACGAAGCGGCCCGCCGGATTGCGCGCGGCGACGAGCCGACACCGATCCGCACGACAGCGGCGGACTGATCGCGCGGGGCGGACATCGTCCCTCGTCGCATGCGCACCCGTTCACGCCAACGAAGGATCAGCCCACCATGCATCCCTATCCGTTCGCCTATCACCGCGCCGGCTCGATCGACGAGGCGTTGCAATTGCTCTCGACCCATGCCGATGACGGCAAGCTACTCGCCGGGGGGCACTCTCTGCTTCCCGTGATGAAGCTGCGACTTGCCCAGCCAGGGCACATCATCGACATCACCGGTGTCCAGGAGCTTCGTGGGGTCCAGCAGGTTGACGGCGCGCTCCAGATCGGAGCCCTGACCACCCACCACGAACTGGCGACCGACCCGCTCATCACCGAGCATGCGGGTCTGCTTGCGCAGATCGCCCATGTCGTCGGCGACCAGCAGGTCCGCCACCGGGGAACGATCGGCGGCGCGCTGGCCCATGCCGATCCCGCCGCCGATTACCCGGCCGGCATCCTGGCGCTCGATGCCGAGGTTGTGGCGCGTGGCCCGGGCGGCGAGCGCGTGATCCCGATCGCCGAATTCTTCGTCGGTTTCCTCACCACCGCGCTCGATCCTCAGGAGCTGATCACCGCGATCCGCGTTCCCGTCCAGGCGGGGACCGGCTTTCGCTACGAGAAGCTGGCCAATCCCGCTTCCGGCTACGCCATCGTCGGCGTCGCGGCGGTGGTTGCGAAGGCGAGTGACGGAACGATCGGTGAGATCAAGGTGGGAATCACCGGGGCGACCGATACGGCATTTCGCGCTACCACCGTTGAAGACAGCCTGCGCGGTGGCGCGGGAGACGCCGAGTCGGTCAAGGCGGCGGCGAAGCTGGCAAGCGATGGAATCGATGTCCTCGGCGACATCCATGCTCCGGTTGGCTACCGAACGCAGGTCACGCAGAATCTGACGCGCCGCGCGATCATGAATGCATTGGAACACGCCAGCGCCTGATCGGGATTCTTCCCGATACTGCGCCCATCCGGCGGAGCTCCCGCCAGGGGTTGCATAACCGGGGTTTGCTGGCAGTACCTCGGGCGGACCCATTCGACAGGCTCAGGGCAGGCGACGGCGCTCCGAGTCCAATGAGGGCGACCGAATATCGATGCCCGCTCGTCCCCCATGCAAGTCCATGCGCGGCACATTCCGCGGACAGGCCCTACTCTTCTTCGGGCTGATCACGGTTGGCGTTCACCAGCATTGCCGTCGCAAACTCCTTGCGCCGGAAGAACAGCCTGATCTCCTTCCAAAGGTCAGGCTCGTTG
>CADCWJ010000068.1 GCA_902806365.1 uncultured Thermomicrobiales bacterium | reverse complement strand
CGCCTGATCGACGAACTGGACGCCGACGACCGGCGCGCGCTGGGGGAGGCGATCCCCTCGCTGCACCGGCTGCTGACCACCGCGCGGGCCACCCACGCCGCCGAGACTCCATGCTCGTTCACCAGGGAGACTTGACCCGTGCGATCGACCCGCCGCCTCTCCAGCTTTCTCGGCTCGTACAAGGTCTGGGTGGTCCTCGCCCCGCTCCTGATGGCGCTCGAGGTCGCGATGGATCTGATGCAGCCCCGTCTCGTCCAGCGGATCATCGACGACGGGATCGCCCGGAACGACCTCGACATCGTCCGCAGCGCCGGGCTGCTGATGATCGCGACCGCCCTGATCGGAATGGCCGGCGGCATCCTCTGCGGCGTCTGCGCGATCCAGGCCGCCCAGGGCTTCGGCGCCGACCTGCGCGGCGACCTTTACCGCAAGGTCCAGAACCTCTCCTTCGGCAACCTCGACCGGCTCGAGACCGGTGGCCTGATCACCCGGCTCACCAATGACGTCACCCAGCTGATCGAGATGGTCGGGATGCTGCTCCGGATCATGGTCCGCGCCCCGCTCCTGCTCGTCGGCAGCCTCGTCATGGCCGTCATCACCAGCCCCAGCCTGGCCCTGCTCTTCCTCGTCCTGATCCCGTTCCTGGCCGTCACGATCCTGGTTGTCGCGCGCAAGGCGTTCCCGATCTTCAGCCAGGTCCAGAAGCGGCTCGACGCCGTCAACACCGTGATGCAGGAGAACCTCGCCGGGGTCCGCGTGATCCGCGTCTTTGCCCGCGCCAGCCACGAGATCGCCCGCTTTGGCACGCGCAACGACGACCTGATGGAGATCAACCTGCGCGCCGTCCGCACGATCGCGGTCGTCCTTCCGCTGATGATGCTGACGATCAACGGCGGGGTCGTCGCCACCCTCTGGTTCGGCGGCCGCCAGATCGGCACCGGGAGCCTCGCGATCGGCGAGCTGATCGCCTTTCTCAACTACCTGCTGCAGACGTTGTTCGCGCTGATGATGGTGACGATGCTCGTGATTCGCTTCACCCGGGCCGAGGCCTCCGCCGAGCGCGTGCTCGAGGTGCTCGACAGCGTCCCCGACATCGCCCCGGCCCCGGCCCCGGTCCGTGCCTTCAGGCCGCGCGGCGAGCTCACCTTCGAGAACGTGACGCTTGCCTACGACGCCGACTCCGCGCCTGTCCTCCAGGATGTGAGCTTCACGGTGCGCCCCGGCGACGTGCTCGCGATCCTCGGTGCGACCGGCTCGGGCAAGTCGAGCCTCGTCAACCTGATCCCCCGCTTCTACGATCCGACGGGCGGCCGGATCCTGATCGACGGCATCGACATCCGGACGATCGACGAGACCGTGCTCCGCGAGTCGATCGCGATCGCCCTTCAGGAATCGGTCCTCTTCTCCGGCACGATCCGCGACAACATCCGCTTCGGCCGCCCCGACGCGACCGAGGATGAGGTGATCGCCGCCGCCCGCATGGCCCAGGCGCACGAGTTCATCGCGGCCCTGGCCGACGGCTACGACGCGATCGTCGGCCAGCGCGGTGTCAACCTCTCCGGCGGCCAGAAGCAGCGGATCGCGATCGCCCGCGCCCTGATCGTCAGGGCCCCGATCCTGATCCTGGACGACAGCACCAGCGCGGTCGTCGCGGCCGATACGATCCTCGTGCTCGACGGGGGACGGATCGTTGCCTCGGGCACCCATGACGAACTGATCGCGGGCAGCGCGCTCTATCGCGACATCTACGAATCGCAGAT
>CADCWJ010000067.1 GCA_902806365.1 uncultured Thermomicrobiales bacterium | reverse complement strand
AGCTCGTCCCGCTCGCTCGCGTCGAGCGCCGCCAGCTCGACCATCCGATCGACGAACCCGGGAACCGTGGCGTTCGCTTCATGGAAGCGGAACCGGCCCAGCTCGTGCAGCATCGTCGCGCCCGGGTCGAACTGCTCGTGGTAGAACGCGAGGTGACCGAGGCGCACCAGCCGCCCATCGGTCGGGGGGAGCCCGTCGATATAGGCGGCTAGCTCGCGCAGACCGTCGGCGGACCGCCGGCTCCGGGCCGCAACCTCGGGACCCAGGCCATACATGTCCTGCCGCTCGCGCTCCTCCCGCCACGCCGCGATCGATTCGATCCGCTCCACGATCGAACGCTGCTGCTCCCGCTGACGTTCCGTCACCGCCGCCTGCTCCCCACCCAACGATCCGACACGCTTCATCGGTGGAAAGTGTACCGCCGGGCTAGCCAAAGGAAACGAACCCGTCGGTCTCGAGCGTTTCCAGCATCTGCAGCGCCCGCCGCGCGACGGTGGGATAACGCGGCCCGTCGACGAGCACCGTGGGCGCGATGCCGGCAGCGCTCAGTGATGCCTCGAATCGCGTTGTCACCCCCTCCGGGTCGGGCGCGATCGGATCGATCGCCCACGCCAGCAGCGACAGCAGCGGTGCCCGCAGCCGCGAGCGCGACCCGGTGAACTTCGGCAGCACCTTCATGAAGACCGCCGCGTCGAACGCCTCGGGAAACGTCATCATCCCGTTCTGGTCGTTGTTGTGGAGGTACTGCGCGATCTCGTCGAAGATGCGGTAGCCGAAGTGAAACCGGTTCCGCTTGAGCAGTTCGTTGAGCGACTGCAGATCGTCCCGGATCTCCGGGTGAGCATCGACCGCCGCGGCGACATCGCCCTTTTCGATCCGCGCGAACCGGCCGTGGCGGGTGAATGCCGCGAGCATCGCCTGCTGTCCGCTCTCGTCGGGCGCCGCCGCACCGTTCGCCGGTTGCGGGGGATACTCCCGGAAATCGACCGAGGTCAGCTCGATCGTGAACGCCCGGTCGAGCACCTTCGGGCTGAAGGCGTGCGTCGTCTCGTCCATGTTGACGGTGCCAACGATGTAGAGGTTCGGCGGCAGATGGATCT
>CADCWJ010000066.1 GCA_902806365.1 uncultured Thermomicrobiales bacterium | reverse complement strand
TGCCCATGATGACGGCGCCGGTCGTCTCGAACGGGTCGCTGTACATCTCGTCCCAGGCGTCGCTCAGCTCGGAGTTGGCGAGGTCGTCCGACCCTTCGGCCATCATCCAGGCGAAAATGCGTTCCCCTCCCTCCCCGAGGCCCCGCTCCGGGCCGGGGTTTGGTCCGGTGATGTACCCGTCCAGCGACATTGACTTGTCGAGTCCGACGATGCCCATGCCAGAGCACTTCCTTTCGGCATACGAGTGTGATCGATCGTGATGTGCCTGGCGGCATCAGGAACTGGCCGGGCGCTCCTGCACGATCCATTCGTTGCCATCGGGGTCGCTGAAGAAGACGAATGCGTTCCAGTCCCCGCCGTGCCCAGCGACCCACTCGCCGTTGGCCATGTGCCGGATTGGGCTGGCCTCCACGCCCCGCGAGACCAGGTGCTCCCGCGCCGCCTCGATGTCGGCGACCACGAGCAGCAAGCCCTCCAGCATCCCGGGCGGCACCTTCTTGAGCGCGGTATTGAGCTGGATCGAGCAACCGGATCCGGGCGGGGTCAGCTGAACGAGGCGGATATCGTCGCTGATCCGGGTGTCCAGGTCGACGACAAAGCCGACCTGTTCGGCGTAGAAGTGCTTGGCCCGGTCCACGTCGGAAACCGGAACGGGTACGACTTCGAGCTTCCAATCCATCGTGGGGCATCCTTTCTCGAGTAGACCAACCGGACTTCCTGACTGTCACGTGTTCAAAGATCGGGCTCCTCGGCCTGCCCGTCAGCGATCGAACCGCCAGCGGGTCGCACCATGGGGCTCGGCGGTGGCGACACCGAACGCGGTGTGGAACCTGAACCGGTAGAGGTGCCAGGGGGGAGGACCGGCGCTCGGAGCGCTGTACGGTGCCGTGAAGGCGTCGCCATCAACCTCCGCGGGCCATCCGCCGTCACGGTAGCGGGCGGCGATCTGCTCCAGGGTCGGGCCATCGGTGACCCTCGCCGCCTCGCCTTCGAGAACGAGGTCGAGTCCGGGCAGCCGGGCGG
>CADCWJ010000065.1 GCA_902806365.1 uncultured Thermomicrobiales bacterium | reverse complement strand
CACAAGTACGATTGGGCGAATGTCATCACAAAGAGGAGAGTCGAATCGATCGAGCCGTAGTAGGGAGTGTGCGGAATCTGGCCGGTGCGGGCCATCCTCCCGTAGCGCATCTCGTGCAGGATCTTGCCGGGTTCTTCCTCGCGAAAGGGATCTCGCTTCGATCCTTGCAACGCCGCCAGCGCGCGGAGCGTCGCCGCTGCCCGTTCGGGATAGACATGCATCGTCTGGAGCGCCACGATCAGGCTGTCCCGGCCGAACGGCGCGATGTACCAGGGAATGCCGGCGGCCGGCATCGAGCCCTCGGGAAAGCTCGTCTGCAACAGCACCAGGTCACGATCGCACCGGTCGATGAACGGTTCCAGGCCGGGCAGGTCGCTCTCGACCGCCAGCGCCCGCTGGAAGCCCTCCGCCGCCGCGACGGCATCGACCGTCCGGACCGGCGCACCGAGTGGCTCCGGCGTGAGCGTGAACACAAGCTCGACCGGGACGCCTCGCGACAGCTCCAGGCGATACGCCAGCGCCGCTACCGCGCGCCCATCGCCGATCCGGGTTTCCAGCTCGGTAGGGGGCGTATCGGTGTGGATGGAGAGCGCCTGCTCTTCCCCGTTGGCGTTGCGAGCGGACAACCGGGCCGCGATTCCCGAATCATCGCGCGTGGCCCCGAGCTCGGGTGTCTTCTTCGCCGGCATGCCCCGGACCTCGAACATATCGTCGAAGTCCGCCGAGATCGAGATACCCAACAGGACCGGTGCCACATCAGGCGTGAACGTTTCCACGGTCAGCGACAACGTGACCGCCTCGTCCAGCACCATCCGCTGCTCGAGGGCGATCGTCGCGGGCATGACCTCGCCGTGAGATTCCCCGGCGGTCGCGTTCGTCGCGTGGATCACGGCCTCGCTATCGCCGGTTCGGCGGAGATCCAGCACTTCGACGGGTTGTCCGTTGAGCGTGAGCCGGATGTCTGTGACGAACCGGGTGTCGCGGAGATAGATGCCCGCTTCACGAAT
>CADCWJ010000064.1 GCA_902806365.1 uncultured Thermomicrobiales bacterium | reverse complement strand
TCGTGCCGCGCCAGCTCCGTTTCGATCAACGCGTCGGCCTCCCCCAGTTGCCCCTGCCCGACTCGCGTGGCCGCCAGGTAGCGCATGCCCCAGAGTGCCGCGTTGAGGTTGCCGCTGGCCTGGCCAAGCTGGAAGGCCCGCCGGAAGTGATCCTCGGCGTTGTTGGGGTCGCCGAGGGCGCGGTACGCGTAGCCGAGGCTGAGCGCCACATCGGCCCGCACGGACTGCTTGTGGACCGGATCGAGCATGGAGAGCGCCGCCTCGCCATGGGCGATCGTCGCCCGGTGATCGCCCCGGTAGGCGGCGAGCCGCGACCTGATCGCAAAAAGCTCCGCTTCCAGATCGCGGGCCAGATCGTCGTCCGCCGACCGTTCGGCAGGGAGATTGCGCTCCAGATGCGTCACCAGCGCCTCGGCGTCATCCGCCCGGTTGGCAAGGGCCAGCGCCCACGCATACCAGCGAAGTGTCCGCGGATAGCTGGGCAGCAGTCGCCGGGGCAACTGCTCCAGCCACTGGATGACCAGGCTGGTTTGGCCGCATCCCGTCATCATCGGATCGACGAGGCGGTCGATGATCGCGATCGCAAACTCAGGGTCGTTCGTCCGCAAGGCGTGTTGCCCGGCCTGGAGCCGCATGCCCCGCGATTCGTACCAACCGGCGGCGCGCTTATGCAGATGCGCTTCCCGGTCGGGCCAGATGCGGCCAAGCTCGGACTGCAAAAGATCGTGAAAGAGGCCGTGGTACCGGTAGAGTTGGCGCTCGGTGTCGAGCGGCATGACGAAAAGGTTGGTCTCTCCCAGCCGCTCGAGCATTTGGCGTCCATCAGTCCGGCCGGTCACGGCATCCGCCAGTGGCGCGCTGATTTCATCGAGGATCGATGTCTGGAGCAGGAAGGTCCGGACATCATCCGGCAGGTGCACCAGCACTTCCTCGAAGAAGTAATCGGCGATGTCGCGATGGGAACCGGTGAAGCGGGCGATCGCCGCCGCCGGATCAGGCTGGGAGCGCAGCGAGAGAGCCGCGAGGCGCAGCCCGGCGATCCAGCCTTCGGTCCGGTCGACGAGGGTAGCGATCTCGTCCCGCTGCGTGGTGGAATCGCCGAGCAGCGCGAAGACGGCTTCCGCCTCCGCCGTGGAGAACCTGATATCCGCCGCCCCCATCGTCGCCACGTCGCCCTGCATCCGGAGGCGCGCCAGCGGGATCGACGGCTCGCCGCGCGAGGAGATGAGCAGGTGAAGCCGGGGCGGCAGATAGTCCAGCAGGAGGCTGATCGACCGGTGGATATCGTCCCGCTCGATCCGCTGGTAGTTGTCCAGCACGATTACCGTATTGTCGACAGGCTCCTCAAGGCGCCCCAGGATCGCCATCACCACCTGCTCGTTCGGGGCCGGCTCGGGCGAGCGGAGCATGGCCCAAACATCGTCCAGCCTGCCGGGGTGAATCCGGTTCAGCGAGCCGACAAGGGAGCGAAAGAACCCGGCCGGGGTGTTGTCCTCGCGACCGAGGCTGATCCAGGCGACGGCGCTCACCGTTTGGGCGGCCCACTCCGAAAGCAGCGTGGTCTTGCCCCATCCGGCCGGCGCGGAGAGGACGGTCAGCTTGCCGCGGACGTGCTCCTCGATGCGCGCCACGAGCCGGGCGCGCGGGACGAGCGGGACATGGGGGATTGTGAACCTGGATTGGCGCACGAACGCTGACATATCACCGGTGAGCGCGGTGGGTTCCGTCACTGTCATGATCCAATCCTACCCGATGACGGGCGGGGCCAGGAAGCTGTCGCCCCTGGCGGATCGGCCAGAGCGGTGACGCCCCCGGGTGAACGGCACCGGTGGCCTTGCGCGGCCGTGGGCACCACCGTATCGTGACCGCTCTGCCCGATCCATCGGTGTCGAGAGGAGATGCGGTACATGACAGCTCCGACGGTCGGGCTGCTCAGCCCCGGCGACATGGGACATGCGGTCGGCTCCGTGTTGCGGCACCACGGCCTGACCGTCCTCACCTCGCTGGACGGCCGCTCCGCCCGCTCCCGCGCGCTGGCCGCGCAGGCGGACATCACCGATGCCGGCACCGTGAACGACCTCGTCCGCGCGGCAGATATCCTTCTCTGCATCGTCGTGCCGGCCGCCGCGACGGATGTGGCGAGCGACGTGGCGGCGGCGCTCCGGGTGCAAGGCGCATCGCTTCTCTATGTCGATTGCAACGCGATCGCTCCACGAACGGTGCGCTCGATTGGGGAGACGATCGTCGCCGCCGGTGGTCGGTTCGCCGACGTCGGGATCATCGGTCCCCCTCCGACCCGGCCGGGCACAAAGTTCTACGCCTCCGGGGCGGGCGCGGCGGAACTTGCGATCCTGGGCAATTTCGGGCTCGATGTCCGCCTGCTCGACGGCGAGATCGGGCAGGCCTCCGGTCTCAAGATGTGCTACGGCGCGATGACCAAGGGGCTCCAGGCGCTAGGCACCGAGCTGCTGGTGGCGGCCCGGCTGATGGGGCTGGAAGAAGCGTTGGGGGCGGAACAGCGAGAGACGACCGCGGACGTCCGCGCCTGGATCGAGCGCTCGATCCCGACGATGCCATCCAAGGCGCACCGCTGGGTCGGCGAGATGGAGGAGATTGCCGCCTGCTTCGCGGATCTGGGCATGACGCCGGGAATCCTGAACGGCGCAGCGGAGATGTACCGGTTCATCGCCGGGACACCGATCGGCAGGGAATCGCCGTAAGACCGCGACCGGGACCGGGATGCGGCTGGCGTCGTCACGGCCCTTGCCGACGCACTGGACCCGGCGGGCGCCGATCGACGATGAGCGATTCGATTGCGGGGCCCGGATGCTGCGCGCCGGGTCGAGCGTCGGGCCGAGTGGCGGCCGGGACGACCCCCTCCCGGATCGCTCCGGCGGCGCCGTCGAAAAGCGCGGGCATGGTCCTGATCCCGGGCGGTACGTTCCGGATGGGCAACCATCGCGGCGACGGCTACCCGGCGGACGGCGAGCACCATGTCCACGACGTGGGGCTGGCTCCGTTCTGGATCGATGCGACCGCCGTCACCAACGCCCGGTTCGCGGCGTTCGTCGAGGCCACCGGCCATATCACCGATGCCGAACGCTTCGGCTGGTCGTTCGTGTTCGGTGGAATCCTCCCGGATTCGTATGCGGGCGCCCGGCGACCAGTCGATGCCCCATGGTGGCGGCAGGTCTTCGGCGCGGCCTGGCGGACCCCGGAAGGGCCGCATTCCGACCTGACCGGGCGCAGTGACCACCCGGTCGTTCACGTCTCGTGGACGGACGCGATGGCCTTCTGCGCCTGGTCGGGCACCCGACTGCCGACCGAGGCGGAGTGGGAATGCGCGGCACGGGGCGGACGGGCGGATCAACGGTTCCCCTGGGGCGACGAGCTCAATCCCGGCGGCAAGCACCGCATGAATGTCTGGCAGGGCGCATTTCCAGGCCGGAACTCCGGCGCGGATGGGTTCAAGGGCACGGCCCCGGTCACCGCCTACGAGCTGAACGACTACGGGCTCTCCAACATGACCGGGAATGTCTGGGAGTGGTGCGCCGACTGGTTCGCGGCCGGCGCCTATCAAGGCTCGCGCCTGCTAAACCCCACCGGTCCCACTCGGGGCATCAGCCGGGTCATGCGCGGTGGGTCGTATCTCTGCCACCGCTCCTACTGCAACCGTTACCGGGTCGATGCCCGGAGCTCCAACACCCCCGACAGCTCAACCGGCAACTGCGGCTTCCGCTGCGCGAGGTCTGCCTGAGCGTGCTTGCCTGCTATCGGGAGAATCCGCACACCACCGCAACCGTTTCGCCACATCTTCACAAGCGAATCGCGAAAACCGCTCCCTAGTCTTGACCCATGGCGCTGGCCATGGATACCGACCGGGCCGGTCGCCGGGTGGATTTGCGCCGGGGAGGTGGAGACAGATGATCGTGCAAGAGCGTGGCGGATTGGTCGAAAAGGCCGAGAACACTCGCGAGCGGAGTGGGCCGGGGGCACCAACCGCCCTTCGCGCGGTCGGCGTGACGAAGACGTATGGCACCGGTCAATCCGCGGTGGTGGCCCTCGATGACGTGACTGTGGCCTTCGCCGCGCACCAGTTCACCGCGATCATGGGCCCGTCCGGGTCGGGCAAGTCGACCCTCATGCACTGCCTCGCCGGCCTCGACACCGTGACGGCGGGGCAGGTCTTCCTTGGCGAGACAGAGCTGACGACGCTGGACGACACGGCGCTCTCGCTTCTTCGTCGCGATCGGATTGGTTTCGTTTTCCAGGCGTTCAACCTTCTCCCGACGTTCACCGCTCGCCAGAACATCACGCTGCCGCTGGAACTGGGCGGCAAGACACCAGACGAAACCTGGTTCGCCACGCTGGTCCGCACGCTGGGGATCGAGGATCGCCTCGGTCATCGACCCAGCGAGCTCTCCGGCGGGCAGCAGCAACGGGTCGCGATCGCCCGGGCGCTCGTCGCTCGTCCCGATGTCGTCTTCGCTGACGAACCGACCGGCAACCTCGATTCCCGCGCCAGCAACGGGATCCTCGAGTTTCTCCGGCGCAGCGTCCGCGAACTCGGGCAGACGATCGTGATGGTGACTCACGATCCGATGGCGGCGGCGTTCTCCGACCGCGTGGTGCTGATGGAGGATGGCCGAGCAGTCGGCGAGCTACGCAATCCGACGATCGACGCGGTCGTCAGCGCACTGCGCACACTGGGAGCCGACTGATGGCCTTCCGAGTGCTCATCCAGCCGCGGGCCCACGCCCGTCGCCTGCTCGCGGTCGCGCTCGCAATCGTGCTCGGGATCGCCTTCCTGACCGCTACCCTGCTCTTCGGGCGGGTGCTCGATGACACGTTCCGCAACACCATCGGATCGGAATACCGCAACATCGATATGGTGGTTGAGCCGCTGGACCGTCCCCTGACCGACGCCACCGTGCGGGACATCGGCGCGATTCCCGGAGTTGCCGAGGTCGATCCACGGGCTCTGGTCTGGATCCCGATCAGCGGCGGCTCCGGACAGGAGGGACTCATGATCTCCAACCTCCCCGCAACCTCCGCCCTGCGCGCCAATCTCACCCTCGAAGAGGGGCGCCTGCCGGAAGATGCGGCGGAGATCGTGCTTCTCAAGGATGAGGCGCGAGCATACCGGATAGCGATCGGCGACAGCCTGCGGCTGGCCGATCCCGCGACCGGGAACCCTAGCGCCGCGATCGGACCGGTCACGCTCGTGGGGACGTTGCGTGGCGACAGCCGGCTCGGCATCGTCGAGAGTGCCGGATACATGACGGCGGAGGCCATCGCCGCGCTCCCTGCATCCTTTTACGGAAACGAGTACGCCGCGCTCCACGTCGTCGCGAATCCGGATACCGGGGCTGGTACCCTCGCGGAATCGCTCCAGCGGGAGCTAGGCTCCACCGGCGTGGCGACCCCCGCTGACGTGTTCATCGATGGGCAGATCAGCGAGTACAGGAGTTCGACGGCGCTGATGACCCGGGCGTTGCTTGCCTTCGCGTTCGTCTCGCTGGTCGTCGCCGGGATCGTGATCAGCAATACCTTCATGATCCTGATCGCCCAGCGGACGCGGGAGATCGCGTTGTTCCGCTGCGCCGGGGCCACGCGGTCCCAGATCCGCCGCGCGGTACTGGCCGAGGCGCTGATCGTCGGTCTCGCCGGGGCCATCTCCGGCGTGGCGCTGGCAACCGTGCTGGCGAACCTTGGGCTCGCCGTCGCCGGGCGCGTGCTCGACTATGAAAGCCTTCCCAGCGTCGTGACTCCCGGGATCGGAGCGATCCTGCTCGCGGTACTCGCGGGAGCGGGAATGACACTCGCCGCCGTCTGGGCCCCGGCACGCGCGGCGACGGGCGTCTCGCCACTCGATGCCCTGAGGTCGTCGGCGACGACTGTTACCGAGAACCGGCCGAGCCGGGGCAAGCTGGCGCTCAGCGTCGCGCTCTTCGGCGGCGGGTGGATCCTGATGGGGATCGGCGCGGCGCTGGGATTCGCCGGCAGCCTCGCGGGCGGCGTACTGATCGGGGTCGGCGGCGGCGCGATCGCCTTTCTTGGCGCGCTTCTCGGCACCGGCCTGTTCGTCCCCCGGTTCGTCTCCGTGCTCGGCGGATTGAGCGAGCGGGTCGGCGGCCCGACAGCTCGCATCGCCGCCGCCAACAGCCTGCGTAACCCGCGCCGGACATCCTCGACGGCGGCCGCCCTGATCATCGGCGTAACGCTGGTCACGATGATGGTCGTCGGGGCCGACTCGCTCAAGGCCGGTCTCGCAGCCGGGGTCGATGAACGAGCGACGACCGACCTCAACATCGGCTCGCAAGGCAACGCCGGAAGCGGCAGCCCGCTCAGCGATCGCTTTCTCGCGGACGTCGCGGCGATCGACGGAGTCGAGGGGATCGCCGCGACCGTGGGCGTCGATGGCTCCGTCGCCGGGGCCAACACCACTGAAGAACTCACCACGTTGATGATGGCGGTCGACCCCGCCGAAGCGCGATCGGTACGCCGGGACACGGCGACATTCGACTCCTTCGGTCCGGGCACCGTGCTGCTTCCGCCCTGGATCGCCACCCAACAATCGATCGCATCCGGTGAAGAGGTGACGGTGACGGCCGGGGACAAACGCGCGCGGCTGACGGCCACCGTCGCGGATTCCGTGGAGTCCGTGTATCTCACCGCAATGGATGCGGCGTCGCTCTTCCCGGCGATGGAGCGGACCGGTGCCTGGATCGACCTCGACGACGGGGCCAACGCCGACAATGTGGTCGAGTCGATCTATGCGATCGCGGATCGAACCGGCGACCCGGTGTTCGTCGATGCGGTAGTGGACTACCGCGCGCAGATCGAATCGGCGCTCGATGTCATGCTTCTCATCGTCACTGGCTTGCTGGCGGTCGCGGTCGCGATCGCGCTGGTGGGAGTGGGCAACACGCTGTCGCTGTCCGTGCTGGAACGTCGGCGGGAATCGGCGACGTTGCGGGCGCTCGGGTTCACACGCCGCCAACTCCAGTCGATGATGGCCATCGAAGGAATGCTGATCGCCGGGGTCGGCGGGGTGATCGGGGTCGTCCTCGGCACCAGCTTCGGCTGGATCGGCACGATCACCCTGACGGCGAGCGAATTCGGGGTCCGTCTCGCCTTTCCGGCGCTGCAGCTGCTGGCAATCCTGGCCATCGCGGTCATGGCGGGGCTGCTGGCGTCAATCCTGCCGGGCCGGGTGGCGGCCGCCGAATCGGTGGTGGCCGGCCTCGCCCATGCGTGAGGCTCGCGGCCGGAGTCGCGGCGCGCTGCCCGACGCGCTGCTATGATCGCTCGGATGGTTATCGCCGCGAGGAAGCAATGGAGAGCCACGGGTGACCCAGGTTGTGGAGATCCGGGACATCACGCCGGGAGACGAGGCGGTCTGGCGTGAGCTGTGGGCCGCCTACCTCGCGTTTTACGAGGCGGACCTGCCGGAATCGACGACCGCGGCAACCTGGCGCCGCCTGCTCGACCCGGAGGTCCCGTTCGGTGCGATCGTCGCCGTCCGCGACGGGCAGGTGATCGGCTTCGCCAATTTCGTCCTGCATCCGTTTCCCTGGAGCGAGCGGCCTGCCTGCCTGCTCCATGACCTGTTCGTCCGCCCCAGTGTCCGGGGAGGCGGAGCCGGCCGCACCCTGATCCAGCACCTGATCGACCGCGGGGCGCGTGAGCGCTGGGCCCGCGTCTATTGGCTGACGAAGGAAGGCAACGCACCGGCGCGGCGGCTCTACGATACGTTTGCTCCGGCCGATGGGTTCATCCGTTACAAGGTACCCATGCCGGATGCGCGTTGATCGGATGACCTCTGCGGCAACGATGGAGACAGTACCGGATGGACTCGGTCGGCTCGCTTGGTGCCCCCCTGGACTGGAGCCCCGTTGAAGCCCCAGCGCGCATCGTGCTGACGGGAGCCCGCGTCCGGCTGGAACCGCTCGATCCGGAGCGGCACGGGCGGGAAATGTTCGCCGCGCAAGGATCGGACGCCGATCCCGACTTGTGGACCTGGATGTCGTCGGGGCCGTACGACGATGAGCACACGTTCCGCCGGTACCTCGAAACCGCCGCCACCGGCGACGATCCCATGTTCTTCGCAATCTTGGACGAGGCGTCCGAAGACGCGAGCGGGGTCGCCGCGTTCCTCCGGATCGACCCGGCGAACGGGGTGGTCGAGATCGGGCACATCTGGTTCGGCTCGCGCCTCCAGCGCACGCCCGCCGCCACCGAATCGCTTTTCCTGCTCGCGCGTCACGCCTTCGACGGGCTGGGCTATCGCAGGCTGGAATGGAAGTGCAACGCCCTCAACAGCCGTTCGCGCCGCGCCGCCGTGCGGTTCGGCTTCAGCTACGAAGGGACCTTTCGCCAGCATATGGTCGTCAAGGGGCGGAACCGGGACACGGCATGGTATGCGATCGTGGATGACGAGTGGCCGCCGGTGCGGGCCGCCTTCGAGGCGTGGCTCGCCCCGGCCAACTTCGATTCTGAAGGCGTCCAGCGCCGATCGCTTGGAGCGCTCCGGGCAGATCTCCAGCTCCGGGTTCCCGGAAAAAACGGGGAGCGGCGATGATATGGTGAGGAGGCTCCAAGTTACATGAATTTTTCCAGTCCGCACTATCCCGAGCGCGTTTATGCCGGCATTCTCGGCAAGCTCGCCGGTGTCTATTTCGGACGCCCGGTGGAGGGATGGTCACACGAGGACATCGTCGGTCGATTCGGCGAGATCACCAGCTACGTCAGCGATCAGCTCGGCAAGCCGATCGTCGTACCCGATGACGACATTTCCGGGACGTTGACCTTTATTCGCGCGCTCGCCGACAACGGGTTCGATCCCAACCTCTCCCCGTCACAGATCGGCGAGACCTGGCTCAACTACATCGTCGAGAATCGCGCGATCCTGTGGTGGGGTGGCCGGGGCAACAGCACCGAGCACACCGCGTTTCTCAATCTCCAGGCCGGCGTCCCGGCGCCCGAAAGTGGCTCGACGTCGCGCAACGGGCAGGTAACCGCCGAGCAGATCGGGGCCCAGATCTTCATCGACTCCTGGGGCCTGATCGCGCCGGGCGACCCGGAACGCGCCGCCGATCTCGCCCGCCGTGCGGCGAGCGTCAGTCACGACGGTGCCGCGATTCACGCCGCGCAGGTTGTAGCGGCGATGGTCGCGCAGGCGTTCGTCGAGGGGGATGTCGGAGTGCTGCTCGATGTGGCCACGACGTTGATACCGGCTGGTTCGGAGATCGCATCCGTCATCCACCAGGTCCGCGAGTGGTGCGCGGGGGACGCCGACTGGCTGATCACGCGTCAGCGGATCGCCGACGCCTTGCCCCTCGCGCGGTTTCCCGGCAACGTCCACGTCGTCCCCAACCACGCCGTCATCGTGCTCGCCCTCCTGCACGGTCGGGGCGATTTCCGGCGGTCGCTCTCGATCGCGACGACTGCCGGCTGGGATACCGACTGCAACGCCGGCAATGTCGGCTGCATTCTCGCCACGGCCCAGGGGCTCGCGGTCTTTGACGACGCGCCAGACCTCCGTGGTCCGATCAACGACCGGCTCTATCTCCCGACCGCCGATGGTGGCCGCGCGATCAC
>CADCWJ010000063.1 GCA_902806365.1 uncultured Thermomicrobiales bacterium | reverse complement strand
TCTGGTCATGCGTGACATAGATCGTCGTCGTCCGGACCCGATCGTGCAGCTTGACGAGCTCGGCACGCGTCTGGACGCGGAGCTTGGCGTCGAGGTTGGAGAGCGGCTCGTCCATCAGGAAGAGGTCGGCGTTGCGGACGATCGCACGGCCCAGCGCGACGCGCTGGCGTTGACCACCCGAGAGTGCCTTCGGCTTGCGATCCAGATACTGCTCGATGTCGAGGATGCGCGCCGCCTCGCGCACGCGCTGCTCGCGCTCGGCCTTCGGGATCTTGCGAAGCTTGAGGGGATAGGCCAGGTTGTCCCGCACGCTCATGTGCGGATAGAGCGCGTACGACTGGAACACCATCGCCACGTTGCGGTCTTTCGGGGGAAGATCGTTGACGACCCGATCGCCGATGATGATCCGCCCTTCCGAGATCTCCTCGAGACCGGCGACCATCCGCATCGCCGTGGACTTGCCGCAGCCAGACGGGCCGACCAGCACCAGAAACTCCTCATCCTCGATCTCGAGATTGAGGTTGGATACGGCTGGTGCGCCGCTCCCGCTGCCGCTGTAGAGCTTGGTGACCCCGTCGAAGATAACGCGTGTCATGCCGTACTCCTTCACCGATTACAGGACATGCACCCTTCCGGTCCATCCGGAACAGTGATCCAGAAGCGCCCTACGACTAGCGAACGCTCGGTCGGCGTTGCCATCGGTGGTCTTTGCCATGCACAAATCACGGCGCTTTATGATCTGTATTGCCTGTTGTCGCGCTTTTCGATCCCGATGTCAAGAGCGGTCTGCTGATCGTTCGCGCCGGAGCCGATGCACGGCGACGACAACCCCGGCGTCGCCGGGATCGGGCCAGGGGCCATCATGGCGGTCAGTGGACGCCGTCCATCCCCGCCGCGATGCCTCGGCGAGAAAGGTTGCCGCCGGGGGGCGGCCCGGCTCGGCCAGCCAAAGCATCCCGCCCGGCGCCACGATCCGGTCGACGAGGGCAAGCAGCGGTTCGATGTCGCGGCGCTCGTACAGGACATCGGCGGCAAGCACCACCGGAAATCCGCCCGGTGCCTCGGCCAGTACCGATTCCCCTCCATCGCGCCAGTTGATCCGCAGGGTACGGGGCTCGCGCCCGGTATGGTGCAGGCAATTCGCGCGGGTGAGGAGCAGGGATTCGGGCGCATAGTCGGTGGCGATCAGGTCGGCTCCGGCAGCGAGCGCGATCGCGGCGGTGATCCCGAGTCCGGACCCCAGTTCAAGCACCGGTAACCCTCGCACCTGGGCGGGAGCGTGGGCGATTGCGGTGGCAAGGGCGATCCCGCTCGGCCAGAGCTCTGCCCAGTAGGGGAGATTCTGCTCCGGGTCGTCGACAACCTGATCGAGCAGGGCGTCGATGTCCACTGGCCGGACGATCTCCAGCGTGGTCGCGGTTCCGGGGATCGCCACCTGGTCCCGGCGCAGGGGACTCCTTCGGTAAAGGCTCTCGACAAGAGCGGTGATCCGGTCCGGGACAGATGCGTCCGATGGCATTCGCTCGGTCAATTGGGTCACCTTCAGGCATCGTTCGCTCGCCCTGCTGCTCGCCCGGCTGCTCGTTCGGCCACAAGGGACAAGGCTACCGGGCGGGCCCGGCGGGAAAGCATCCGATGCCGCTGCTCGTGCGGCTGCTCGTGCTGTAGAGTTCCGCCACGGAATTATGCGATCCTCGCTCGTGGCACCCGCCCGGAACGGCAGCCCGGAGCGGACACCTGTTGCCGTCAGCCATCATGCTCCAAGGAGAACCGTCATGTGCGCGCACCCCGCCGACCCCGAGACCGCCCCAGTCAACGACGGTGCGTCCGATCTTCCCGGGGCGGCCAAACGGCCGCGCGTCGTGACCTTCGGTGAGGCAATGATTCGGTTGACCCCGCCCGGCAACGAGCGGCTCGACCGGGCGACCACGCTCACCGTCACCGCCGGTGGGGCGGAGCTCAACACCGCCGTCGCGCTCCGGTGCCTCGATCTTCCGGCGTCGTGGGTGTCCGCGCTGCCCCTCACAGGCGCGGGTCGCCTGATCGCCCGGCATGCGATGGCCAACGGGGTCGATGTCTCCGGCATCCACTGGGTGCCTGAAGAACAGGGCCGCGCCGGGATCTATTTCCTCGAGGAAGGCGTCGATCCGAGGCCGTCGGCGGTGACGTACGATCGCAAGGACACCGCCATCAGCCGGATCCAGCCGGGAACGTTCGACTGGCCGAGGCTGCTTGCCGGCGCCGGGGCGCTGCACGTCTCCGGCATTACGCTGGCGATCTCCGACAGCGCGCGGGTCGAAGCGATGGAGGCAGTCCGCGTCGCCAACGCGCAGGGGGTGCTGGTCTCGTTCGATCTCAACTACCGCTCGAAGCTGTGGAGCGAAAGCGCGGCCCGAAAGGCATTTGTCGCGATCGTTCCCCAGGTCGATGTCCTGTTCGCCTCGCGTGGCGGGCTGCGCACCTTCTTCGCGATCGAGGGGTCGCACGAGGACGTGCTGCGGACCGCGCTCGAGCGGCTCGGGGTGGCCGCCGTGACGATCACCCGGAAGCGCGCCAAAGGCAGCATGCGGCTCCGGCTGCAGAGCCTGGCGCTGGGCAAGTCGGGGCTGCTCGCGATGTCCGACTGGCGGGATGTCGAGGTCGTCGACCGTCTCGGCGGCGGTGATGCCTTCGCCGCCGGGTTCCTGGCCGGATACCTGGAAAATCCGCTGGGGCTAACCCGGGCCGTGACCCTCGCCGCCACGGCCAGCGCACTCAAGCACACGATGCCGGGCGATTTCCTCTCCGCGACCCGGGCCGAGATCGAAGCGGCGATGAATGTCGGGGCGGCTGGCGTGCTCCAGCGCTGAAGCGACTATGTCCAAGGACCATCCGATGCCGACCTGGATCGACGACGCGATCTTCTACCACATTTACCCGCTCGGGCTGCTCGATGCCCTCGGCGCCGGCGCAGGCGAGGTCCAGCGTCACCGGCTGCGCTCGATCCATGAATGGACGGATCACATCCGGACGCTGGGCTGCACCGCACTCTACCTTGGCCCGGTCTTCGCCTCCGCCACCCACGGCTACGACACCACCGACTACACCCGCGTCGATCCACGGCTCGGCGACAACCAGGATCTGGCGGATCTGGTCGCCCATTGTCACGGCGCCGGCATCCGGGTCGTGCTCGATGGCGTGTTCAACCACGTCGGGCGGGAGTTCCCGGCGTTCCGGGATGTGCTCGACCACGGGGAGGCGTCGCCATACCGGGACTGGTTCGCCGACCTGGCGTTCGGTCAGCAAAGTCCCCTGGGCGATCCGTTCACCTACACGGCGTGGGCCGGCAACTTCGAGCTCGTCAAGCTGAATCTGGCGAACGCCGATGTCCGCGCCCATCTCTTCGCGGCGGTCCGGATGTGGTTCGCCGGGTTCGGGATCGACGGGATCCGGTTCGATGCCGCCGACAGCATCGACCAGGATTTCCTGCGCGAGATGGCCGCTGTCTGCCGGGAGGCGAACCCGGAGTGCTGGCTGATGGGCGAGGTCGTCCATGGTGACTACCGTGAGTGGGCCGGCCCGGGGATGCTCGATTCCTGCACCAATTACGAGTGTTTCAAGGGGCTCTACTCGTCGTTCAACGACCGCAACATGCACGAGATCGGCTGGTCCCTGAATCGCCAGTTCGGGCCCGAGGGCATCTATCGCGACCTGCGGCTCTATGCGTTCGCCGACAACCACGATGTCGACCGCGTCGCCAGCCTGCTCACGCGGACGGGCGATCTCGCGTCCCTGTACACGGTGCTCTTCAGCATGCCCGGGGTGCCAGCGATCTACTACGGAAGCGAATGGGGCATCCGCGGGGAGAAGCACGATGGCAACGATGCGCCGCTGCGGCCGGCATTCGCCTGGCCGGTGTCCGAGCACGAGATTCCGGAGCCCTGGCTCGTTCCGCACATCGCGCGGCTGGCGGAGATTCGCAGGGGCGCACCGGCACTCCGGCACGGCGATTACGCGCAGCTTCATGTCGCCTCGGAGCAACTTGCCTTTCTCCGCATGGCGGATCGCGACATTGCGGTCGTCGTCGTCAACGCCGGCGAGGCGGCGGTATCGCTTGACCTGAGCGTCGCCGTCCCGGACGGGACGGTGCTGACCGACCAGCTCGATCCCACCGTCTCCGCGACGGTCGCGGCCGGTTCGCTGACGGTGTCGCTCGTTCCCGACTCCGCACGCATCCTGACCGGTTCCACACGGGGCTGATCAGCCGTGTCAGCGGGATTGACGGGTTTTTCGTTGACCGGTATGCTCGATGTCAGAAGGAAGGGCATCGTACCCATGGCAGCAATGATCGAGCGCATCCGAAGACGCAGGGAGTCCCCTGTCGTTCGGGAACGAGCAGGCAAACGCCTGTCTCAGCGCTCGGAGCTTGCCAGCTCCACCTTCTAACCCCCGAACCAGCAGATCAGGACTCCCGGCAACCGTCGCATCCGCATCACGCGGGGCGGCGCTTTTGTTTTCCGGTGCCGCATCGGTGCCGGACACGCCCGGGAGAAGACCATGTCATCCACACGCCGCAACCGCCAGGTTCGGTTCTCGCAAAACTTCCTGCACGACCGCCGCCTTGTCGAGCGCCTCGTCGGCGAGGCCGGGCTCGGGCCGGACGATATCGTGCTGGAGATCGGGCCGGGCACGGGTATCATCACTGATGTCCTCGCCCGCCGGTGCGGGCACGTTCTGGCGGTGGAGAAGGACCAGCAGCAGGTCGGGACGCTTCAGCGCCGGTTTCGCCACCAGCCGCGGGTGACGGTGTTCCGGGCGGACTTCCTGGAGTTTCCGCTGCCAGCGACACAGTACAAGGTGTTCGCGAGCATTCCCTACAACATCACGACCGCAATCGTCGCCAAGCTGACCTCCGGCGTCTCCCCGCCGGACGACGCCTTCCTGATCGTGCAGCGGGAGGCCGCCGCCAGGTTCATCGGCGCGCCCGCCAATACCCTGTTCGCGCTGGAGCTGGCTCCGTGGTTCGATCTCTCGATCCGGCGCGAGCTTCAGCGGACTGACTTTCGCCCGGTGCCGGCCGTCGACAGCGTCCTGCTCCGGGTCCGGCGGCGTCCCGAGCCACTCGTGCCGGACGAGCGGCGGGGAGCGTATCTCGACCTGGTGACCGCGTTGTTCACGGCCTGGAAACCGTCAGTCCTGGAGGCGCTCTCAACCATTGCACCAGGGGATATCGTTCAGGCGCTTCACGCCACGTTCGGATCCGATCTGTCCCGGACCCCGGCCCAACTCCCGTTCGTGCTGTGGCTGCGGCTGTTCGAGCGGATCGTCGCGCTCGAAGACGACCGGGTTTGGAGCGCGGTCGCGGGAGCGGGCGAGCGCCTCAAAGAGCAACAATCGCGCCTGATGAAGCGGCACCGCACGCCGGTCCATCACGCCACCCGGCGTCGCTAACCGACTGGCCGCATGCTCCGGCACCGGGTGCGTCGTGCCGCATTCCGGTGCCCGGGGGGAGTTCTGCACCGCTCGGCTGATCGCTGCCTCCTCGCGGATTGGTTGCCATTAAAGACACTTCTGGACATCCTGTTCCTGTCAGGAGGTGCCAAGTCATGATCCAGCTGCAAACGTTTCGCCACGAACAGTTTCCTCCCACGTTGAACTGGCAGGCGGTCTCCTTCATGCGCGTGGAATGGCCATTCATAAACGGCGGGATGCTGCGGGAGACGTACCCGGCTGAATTGAGCCCGGTCCATTTCGCCCTGGTCGAGGACGACCTGCTGCTCAGCTACGCGGCGGCGTTTAGGATGAATCTCCAGCACGCGGGAATGGAGTACGACATGGCTTGCCTTGGCAACGTCTTCACCTTTCCCGGGGCGCGACGCAGGGGGTACGGGCGACGCGTGGTGGATGAGGCGACGAGGCACATTCTTGCCGGCAGCAGTGATATCGCCGCCCTGTTCTGTGATTCAGACCTCGAGGACTTCTATAAACAGAGCGGGTGGGAGCCGATCCACGGATCGAAAACGATGCTGACAGGCGGCGGCAAGCCGGAGGTGCTTGATGCGGTCAGGATGATGCTTTTCATCTCGGAGAAGGGCAGGGCAGGGCGACACGCCTTTGGGACGCTGCCGCAGCACGTCCCGTTTCCTTGGTGAGCCGTCCTGGCAGCGTGGTCCGCGAGTGCTTCCGCGCCGCCTTCTGCGCTCGCAACCGCAACAGGCGGTGCTCGCAGCCGGAACCCGCGGGAATA
This sequence comes from uncultured Thermomicrobiales bacterium, assembly GCA_902806365.1. GTDB lineage: Bacteria > Chloroflexota > Chloroflexia > Thermomicrobiales > UBA6265 > CADCWJ01. The sequence goes on along the minus strand of CADCWJ010000063.1, from coordinate 1,669 downwards.
CCAGCAAGGCTCGACCTCGTTGCCTCGGTGCCTGTGGAGGAGCGCCTGAACTCGGCGCTCTTGACCCGCCGGTTGTGAACATCACGCGCTGGATCTCAGGGTCGAAACCTCACGCACCGGATGCAATGGGCTCGAGGAGCCGCGCGCCGGTGGCAACGGGGGGCAGTGTCGCGACCCGGCCGGGAACGCCGAGGCGGGACGCCGTTTCCGTGAAGGCCTCGGTGACGGCGCCGGCACACTCTGGCGTCACCAGCGCCAGCACCGTCGGGCCTGCTCCACTGAGCGCCGCCCCAACCGCTCCGTGATCCCGCGCCGCCGCCTTCATCGTGTCGAGATGCGGGAAGAGGCGCGCCCGGTAGGGCTCGTGCAGCATGTCGTGCATGCCCGCCGCGATCAGCTCGTGATCGCGTGCACGCAGGCCGATCGCCAGCCCACAGGCAGTCGCGACATTCATGGTGGCATCGGCGTGGGGAATCTCGTTGGGGAGCGCGGCGCGGGCGGCCCAGGTGGCGCCGGTCGCTTCCGGGATGAAGAGCACACAGGTCAGCCCAAGATCCTCGCCGCGCCAGAGAAACGTCGGCCGCCGGATGCCGGGAACCGCCAGCACCGCCCCACCGAAGAGCGCCGCGCCGACATTGTCGCCGTGCCCTTCCATTCGCAATGCGATGGCATAGAGCGCGTTGTCGTCCAGACGCTCGCCCAGCAGGTGGTTGGCGGCGCGGAGACCTGACACGAGCGCCGCGGCGGACGAACCCAGCCCGCGCGCGATCGGGATCTCGGTCCAGGTATGGAGCGAGAACGGCGGCAGCGTTTGGCCCAGATCGTCGGCCAGCGTCCGCATCGCCCGGACCGTCAGGTTGTCCTGCCCGGTCAGCAGCGCCGCCTCGGGGCCGTCGTTGACGATCTCGCCGGGCGTGCCGTCGGTGTCGATCGTGACCGTGTTCCAGAGATCGAGCGCAAGCCCGATCGCATCGAAGCCGGGGCCGAGATTGGCGGACGACGCCGGGGCGCTAATCGCGAATCGCATCGGTGAGTACCCGGGTCAGCGCATCGAGGTTGGCAGGAATCGTGACCGGACGGTTGGCGAGGGCGCGCCGCTCGCCGTCGGGACCATCGTGGAGATGGTAGGCGACGATCGCATCGGTGTCCTTGAGAATGTTGGCCGTCACGACGCCGACGACTGTCGCGTCGGGCGCGATCTCGCCGCTCGCGATGAGCTTCCGGATCCCGGCCAGGGAGGCGGCGGAGGCCGGCTCGCAGCCGATCCCGACCCGGTCGATCAGGGCCTTGGCGTCGAGCAGTTCCTCGTCGGTCGCGGTCGTCACGATTCCGCCGGTCAGCTCGATCGAGCGGCGGGCTCGGTCGACGCTGGCGGGGTCGCCGACCTTGATCGCGGTTGCGATCGTGTCGGCGGTGACCGGCGCGTAGTGGTCGAAGCCGCTGTCGTAATAGGCGGCGAACGGCGCGGCGCCCGCCGCCTGCACGGTCACGATCCGGGGCAGGCTGGTGATCAGACCAACCTGGTACGCCTCCGAGAGCGCCTTGCCGAAGGCGGCGGTGTTGCCGAGATTGCCGCCCGGCAGCGCGATCACATCCGGCACGTTCCAGCCGAGGGCCTCCAGGATCTCGAACACGATCGTCTTCTGGCCCTCGGGCCGGAACGGATTGA
>CADCWJ010000062.1 GCA_902806365.1 uncultured Thermomicrobiales bacterium | reverse complement strand
GCCAGAACTTCATCCAGTTGGCAGACTATGTCGACTACCTGAGTCCCATGGTCTACCCATCGCATTTTCCGAACGGCTCGCTCGCTGTCGATGGGCACCCGAACGACTTCCCGTACGAGACGATCGACATCAGCATGCGAGCTGGAAAGCGAAAGCTCGACGGCACGGCGCGACAGATCCGCCCCTGGCTGCAGGATTTCGACTACTTTGACTTGAAACCGTACGGCGATGCCGAGGTCCGCGCGCAGATCGAGGCGGCGGAAAAGGTTGGGACGTCCGGTTGGATGCTCTGGGATCCGAACAACCGGTACCATCCTGGCGGCTTCCCCGAGAAAGACCAGAATACGTATCTCCCGGCCGGCATTGGTCCCGGCGCGACACCTGCGACAAACGGAGCTACCGGCGCCCGGATGGTCAGCCGCGGGCGCGGTCCGGTGCGACCTCGTCGACGGTAAGCCATCGTCCGCCGAAGATCTTGTTGATCTGCGTCGTAAACGTGAGCGAGCCGGGCAGGACCTCGTTGGGAGTACCGTCGCCGATGATCTCGCGGTCGCCGAGCATGACCACCCGTGAGGCGACGCGCGCGACGAGTTCCATGTCGTGCGTGGCCATCACGATCGCTACTCCCTCCTCCTGAAGTTCCCGCAGCAGTTGTCCGAGTCCTGCCTTGCTCCAGGCATCCATCCCGCGCGTCGGCTCGTCGAGCAGCAGGATGCGCGGCCCACCAGCCATTGCGGCGGCAAGCGCGGCGCGCTCCCGCTCGCCACCGCTCAGGTCCAGCGGATGGCGATCCACCAGGTCACCGAGATCGAAGCGTTGAATCATGCTGGCGGTGTCATCGATCCCCTTCCGCGCCCGGATCGTGAACCGCAACTCGTCGATCAGGCGCTCCTTGAAGAAGAGCGAGCCTGCCTGCTGGGGGAGATAGCCGATCTGACGGCCGATGGCGTCACGGTCGCCCAGGTGAGCATCGACTCCACCGACTGTGACCTTGCCGCGGCTCACGCCTTCCAACCCCATCAGGGCCCGGAGCAGGGTCGTCTTGCCACCGCCATTGCGGCCAATCAGGGCCACGAACTCGCCAAAATGAATATCGAGCGAGACATCCTGGAGCACGACCCGCTCGCTCCGGCGAACGGTGACCCCTTTGGCGGCAATCGCGATGTCCCCCGTCGCCGGGACGGGCGCCCGGCGAGGCGCATCCGGCAAGGACACCGCCACTGCGAGTGCGCGTCCCTCCTTGACCGTGAGCGGAAGTGGGTCGTGACCGATCCGCCTGCCCACTTGCGTCACCGGCGGCAACGCGACTGGATCGAGCACGGCGGCAATCTGCCGGGGTGTCCCTTCCCGCCACACGCCATCCGCTCCGGCCAACGTCAGCACGCGGTCGGCTCTTGCCAGCAAGCGTTCCAGGCGGTGCTCCGCGACGACGACGGTCAACCCGAGGTCCTCGTTGAGACGTGTCAGCGCCGCAAGCACGTCCTCGGCGGCGAGCGGATCAAGCTGACTGGTTGGCTCGTCGAGCACGAGCAGCCGCGGGTGCATCGCCAACGCGGCGGCGATCGCGACACGCTGCCGCTCGCCGCCGGATAGGTGCTGGGGACGGCGGTCCCGAAGGTGGGCAATACCGAGCAGATCGAGCGTCTCCTCGACCCGTTTGCGCATCGTGGTTCGTGCGACGCCATGGTGTTCCAGTCCGAACGCTATTTCATCGGCGACACGGCTGGTGACGAGCTGAGCCTCTGGATCCTGGAACACGAACCCAACATGAACACTGAGGTCGCGCGGGCTGGCGAATCGCGTATCGGTCCCGGCGACGACGCTTGTCCCGCCAAATGTGCCGCCGGAGAAGTGAGGGACGAGACCGTTGAGACAGCGCAACAGCGTCGATTTGCCTGACGCCGACCGGCCGGCGACGAGCACGAAGGCGCCGCCCGGAACCGTCCACGACGCGTCCCGAAGCGCGGGTTCGGGAGCTCCGGGATATCGAAACGTCACGTTTTCCAGCACCGCCAGCCGCTCGTCACGCTGCCCTCGCCGTGGCGTCACGAGCTTTTGCCGTCATCCAAGAGGGCTGCCCCGCGCCAGGTCCAGGTCCAGCTCCGCCGTGACCGGAGCACCGCCCGGCGAACTGCCGCTCGTTGCGCTCGACAGGTGCATTGGCCCTGAACGAACCACGCCCGAACGCACACATCGATCGTGGCTCCGTTCATCGCGCCGGGTCCGAACCAGCGTGGGCCACCGGCGGAATCAGGGCTGGCAGGAGCAGCAGCGCGATCGCTGCCATCAATGGGGCGTTCGCTTCGGGGATCTCGAGATCCGGGTAGGGCTGGTACTGGAGCGCCTCCGGCACCAACCAGCTCGCGATGAGCGTTGAGAGCGCGGACCCTATCGCAGCGGCGGAGATGGCGGTCGCTTTCCACGTCCACCGCGGGCTACGGTATCGCGTGCGGCGGTTCTCATCAGGTTGCGGGATCAGGAACGCGGCGGCGAACAACGCGACACCAACTGCAACCGCACCCGATCCGGCCCTCACCCGCCCGCTCAGCACCCCGGCGGCGCCGGTCAGCAGCAGCAGCAGCGCGACAACCGTGACGGCTCCCACCGCTCGCCCCGATGCGGCCCGCGTGGCCCCGGGAGATGGAGCGGACGCCCCGAACCCACGTGCTTCGAGCGCTTCCGCCGTTGCCAGCGCGCGTTCCATCCCGCCAGCGAGCAAGGGAACGATGAGCGGAAGAATCGAGCGCACGCCCCGGATGCGGTGGCCGCGCATCTGCTGTGATTCCCGGATCTGCCCAAACGCCACGGCGGTCTGCGGCAGGAACGTCCATGCGACCGACCCCGCCACCGCAACCGGCGCCAGCCGGTGAGGGAGCGCATGGAGCAGATCCATCCAGTTCAGCAGGGAGCCGACGGTCGTGCCGATCAGGACGAGCGTGAACAGCGCGATTCCACTCGTGACGCCGTAAGTCAGGGCGTTCCAGGTCAGCGAACCACCGATCACCGGCCAGCGTTCCGGCAATCGCGCAAATACGGAGGTTCCGGCGTGGACGGTGAGCACGTTGAAAAGGACGCCGGCGAGCGAGAATACGGCGGCGATGCGGACGAACCAGCGAACCCCGCCAAAGGCCCCGCCAGTGCTCCAGATGATATGCACGACCACCACGATGGCCAGCAGTTCCGCCAGGATGAACGGATTGCGGCCGACGAGTGCCGGAAGCATGGCCGCTCCCGCCCAGATGAGCCAGGCTCGTGAATCGATCGGGCTCATCCGGGATGGGAACGGGTGCGGCGGGCTCGCCAGATTGCGACCATCCCGGCACCGACGACGCCGGCAATGATCGCCGCCCCCCGCGCCAGTTCCCGCGATCCTGATTCCTCCGCTGCTGGGGGCACGTCACCGATCGTGACCGCCAGGGCACGCGGCGGGCGCTCGGCCGGCAGCGGGCCCGCATCGACGCGCTCCGCAATCTCGTCGAGAGCGAGCGCGGGAAGCTCCGGGACGGCTCCAGCCCACGCCCAGCCATCGATGTCCCCGTCCCGGACATCGCTCTGGCTGGCGCCAAGCGCAAACCGCTTCCAGTTTCCCGGACCATCCTGGCGCAGGTACTGCCAGAACGGCGAAGCCGGATCCGCCGTCTGACACAGCCGGGCTCGACACGGCTCGATACCGCAGCCGGTTCCTTCGATCTCGCAGACGCCCTTTCCCAGCCCCCCGAACGAGACCGCCACGAGCGAGAGACCGCTTCGCTCAAGAAGCTCGATCCCCGAGATCGATTCCTCGGTGAACGGCACCCATGCGTACGATACGCGGCCGTCGCCGTAGTCGATTACCAGACCGGCGGAATGCACCGGCTCCTGTGCCGCGGCCGCCCCGTGAAGCCATGGGGCGAGGGCGAGCCAGACGAGAGCCAGCGCGACGAGCAGGCCCTGTCGTGACGTCGCACACGGCCTCGTGTCAATCATCGCCTGAAGCTCAGGCGGCAGGTACGAACGGGAGCGCCGTTCCGGCGAGCGCGGGAATCGCCTGGACCGTGGCGAGTATATCGTCGTCGGGCGTGTCGCTGTTGAAGAAGAACGCGCCTGTCTCGTTCTGGAACTGGGTCAGGGCGGCAAGCTGGGCATCGGCATCCGCGTCGACCGCAATCAACGCCTGGGCGACAAGGGCGGTCGAGTTGGCGTCCGGCAACGAGTCGGGGGTGTTGTCGAACCTCGCGGCGCCCTCGTCGTCAATCGTCGTCGCGAGGTAGGCGAAACCGTCGGTGACGAGCTGTGGGTCGTCGCCTTCGATCGCGTCGAGCGCCTGGATCACGAGCGACGTTGTATTGCTGTCCGCGGCATCCGGGTTGGCCAGGCCCTCGAAGCCCCAGCCGCCGCTCTCGGCCTGCGCGTCGGCGAGCGCATCGACTGCGGACGCCGGCACTTCCACCTCGGCCGCGTCGAGGGCGAGGAGCGAGAGCGCGTGAACGTAGATGCTGTCGCCATAGAGACCGGTGTCCTGGTCCTGGCTGTTCTCAACAATCGCGAGCGGGCTCACCCCGGCAAAGTCGTCCACATTCTCACCGGCCGCAGCCAGCCCGAGCAGGAATTTCGCGGCTGATCCCACGCCGTTCTGGATGTAAATCATTGCGACCTCGCCGGACTCGAGGTAGCCCACGGCGTCGTCGATCGACGTGCCGGTATCGGCCCCGGCCTGGCGAGCTGCGGCAAGCGCGACGATTGCGTCGGCGGTGATCCCCGCCTCGCTCGTGCCCTCCGCCCCGATGAAGGAGCCATCGTCCTCCTGTTGAGAGATCAGCCATTCGACCGCGGGCTGGAGATCGAACGCCGGCGGAGGCGTCGCTCCGGTCGTTCCGTCCTGCGCGAGCGCGGCCGCCCCGCTGGTGCTGCCCAGCAGTACCGGGATGGCAGCCAGAAAGAGCAACAGACGCGCGAGGTGACGAATGTGATGAGGCATGGTCATTCTCCTCCGATGTACGGCCGGCTCCGCCGGCACCTCGTTTTCGGTCCCCGCCGGCCATGCAAAAACCCGCTCTCGCGAGCGGGTTGAACACGTGCGGGAACGGTGCTGCACGCTCGCACGAGCGGACACCACCGGATTCCCTGTTCGCTCCGGATACTCGCCGTCAGGCGGTCGCGGACCGAATCGTCGTTCCCCTTGCTCGCGAAGGGAACAGCACGTCACTGGAGTGGGTGCCCTGACTTCGTCGGATGCCAGGATCGCGACCTGATCCCGGCATCCGGCGTTACAGTTGCGCGACAGTGCCGGATTCGCACCGGCTTTCCCCTGCTCGGCTTCAGGTGCCGATCCCGACACATGCCGCCCGTTCCAGATCGAATGATACGTTGTCAGCCGAAACGTGCCGGAACCCATGGTCCGGCCCGGCCCCATACTCCCACCGATTGCGACGGCATGTCAAACATCCCCCACGACAGCGCTCGCTTGCGGCGCCATGCAGGGGTGGTATAAGCATCTGGGGAGCGACGCGCTCACGACCGGCACGAGAAAGGTCTGGGATAGCTCCTTGGGTGCAATGGACCTGATCGGGATGGGCATCGCGGCGCTGTTCGCGGCAATGTTCGGAAGCATGCTGGGGCTCGGTGGCGGAGTGTTCCTTGTCCCGCTCCTGACCCTGTTCTTCGGGATTGACCCGAAAGTCGCCGTCGGGGCCAGTGCCGTGTGCGTCGTCACCAACTCGGTCGTCGGTTCCTCCGTTCACATGCGAAGCGGTTTCACGAATATCCGGCTTGCGATGCTCCTGCAGACGACCACCGCACTTGGGGCCATCGTCGGTGCCGCGATCGCGGTGAACGCCAACCCGAATCTGATCAACGGGGTGCTTGGGCTCGTGCTCCTGTATGCCGCGGTCAGCATGGTCCGGCAGCGGCGCATCCCCGTTCCCAACGCACCGCCGGATGCGCCCGATCCACTGGCGTTGCGTGCCTCATACGTCGACCAAGTGACTCGGCAGACGGTTGCCTACGTGCCCCGCCGCCTCCCGCTCGGTCTCACCGTCAGCGGCGGCTCGGGCGTGCTCTCGGGGATGTTGGGGATTGGTGGCGGCGTAATCCAGGTGCCCCTGATGAACCTGCTCATGAGCATTCCGGTCAAGGCCGCGGCCGGCACCAGCTCGCTGATGGTGGGAATGACCGCTGTGGCCACCGCCGCCGTCTTCTATTCGCAGGACAAGCTGGACCCCCGGGTAGTCGTGCCGTGCATGGCCGGCATCTTCCTCGGCGCCCAGCTCGGATCCCAGATCACGCGCCGCCTTGCGACCCAGCGCCTGGTGATCGTGTTCGTGCTCGTTCTGGCGTACCTCGGGTTGTCGCTCGTGTTGAAGGCGTTGGGCTTCGACCTTCCGGGACAAGGGTGACGAGCATCCCATGAACCATCCCGATCCGCGCGAACCGGTTGCCACAGATCCGCTTGTTTCACGAGCGACCGGCGTGTTCCGGGCCGGTTTCTGGAGCTCGCTGGCATTGCTGGCGATCGGTGTTTGTCTGTCACTGGCCAGGTCGGAGTCGCTGCCCTCCCACCTCGTACCGCTTGACGGCATCGCGTCCAGCCTTTCCGAGGGGTCTCCGGCGGGTTTCATCACGATCGGAATCGTTGCCATGATCCTGACCCCGGTCATGTCCACGCTGGTGATCGGCCTGACGTTCATCCAGCAACGTGATCGGCGCTACGCGACCCTGACGGTCGTCGTCCTCGTCATCCTGCTGCTCTCGGTGTCGCTTTCGCTGCGGTAGGTCCATTGCCTGCAGGGCGGGAGATCGCCCTGCGGCGACCATGGTCTATCGACCGCGTGCGGCGCAGTCGCGCGTCGATCTCGGGATTTCCGGTATACACG
>CADCWJ010000061.1 GCA_902806365.1 uncultured Thermomicrobiales bacterium | reverse complement strand
CTCGGGGACCGGCTCCGCGATTCGCTGCAATCCGGCGTGATCGTGCTCGGCACCGTCGTCGACGACAAGCCGAGCCTGCTGGCGATGGTGACGCCGGACGTGACGGCACGCGGCGTCCGGGCGGGAGATATCATCCGGGCGGCCGCACCGTATATCGATGGCCGGGGCGGGGGGCGGCCCGAGTTGGCCGAAGCCGGTGGCAAGGATCCCTCCGGGCTGGACGGGGCGATCGGCGCGATCCCGGAGATTGTGCGCCCGCTGATCTCCGGCTAGTGCGGATGCGGACGGCGCTCCGCGCGTACACTGGTGTCGGCAATACGGTCGCCTGACGGCAACTGCCCGATCGCCTGACCGCCGCGCGACAGTAACGAAACGACCCTGGGGGGACAGGCGATCCGGCATGTCAACGGGAGCGTGTCGCGGGTGATCCCATCGATCACCCGCCACGCATGACCGCCATGCCGGAGCCGATCATGAGCGACGTACGCGACCAACCGAGCGGGATCGTGCTTGAGCTCGACCCCAATGATTCCCTGCCCGAGGTGCTGGAACGGGTCAGGGCCGCCGCCGGGCGACCGGTGACGCTGACGATTCCCGATCATGCGCCGATCTTCCTGACCGCGACCGAGTTCCGGACGCTCCGGGACATCGCGGACCGGGCGAATGTCGAGTTGACGCTGGTGACCGAGGATCGCCTCCGGCTGCAGCTGGCGTCGATGTTCGGGCTGGCCGAGCGGGAACGCGACCCCACCCCATCCGCATCCGGCAACGGGGTGTCGCTGCCGTCGTCGCCAGCCTTCAGCGGCTGGCGGAAGTCACGCCAGCAGCAGGACGCGACGAGTGGAGAGGTCGACGCACCGGATCCGATCGCCACCTCGCGGCGTCGCCGGACCGAGCGCTACGAGCCCGGCACCACGCCGGACCGTGCGACGGTCGCGCCCGCCGCGTCGGGTGTCGCCGGGGCCGCCGTCCCGGCCCGGACCGCCGACCAGGACGAGGCGACGTTCGACTATCTCGACGACACCGGCTCGCGACGGGCGCGGCTGGTTGGCAGTGTCGTCGCCGTGCTGGCTGTGATCGCGCTGGTCGCGGCAGCCTTGGGCTGGTATTACATGCCGGCGCTGAATGTGCGCGCGACCCTCCGCGAAGCCCCGGTGGGGTCCGCGCTGCTCTACAGCGTGACTGCGCCCGACGCCAGCGCGCCGCCCGATGCTGCCTTCTCGGTGCCGGCCGAGCGGCTGACCGACACCGTCTCGTTCGCGGTAACGATCCCGGCGACCGGAGTCCAGAAGACACCCGAAGGCACCGCCAGCGGCACCGTTACGTTGCGGAATGGATCGGCCGCCGCGATCGCGCTGCCGGCGGGCACCGCGCTGGCCAACCGCGCCGGCATCGGGTTCGTTACGACCGCCGCTGTCGAGGTTCCACCGGGGAGCGCGGACGGCTCGACGATCGGCGAGATCACCGTGGGCGTGACCGCGGCCCAGCCAGGATCGTCCGGCAATCTCGGACAGGGTGAGCTGACCGGCAAGATCGCCGACCAGCCGGTCTACTTCAGCAATCGTGACGCGGCGATTGCTGGAGGAACCGACCGCGAGGTCAAGGTGGTGGCCGAGGCCGACATCGCCGCGCTGGAATCCCGGATCGAAAACGATCTGCGGCGGGTGACCGCCGAAGGCTGGACCGCCCAGCTCGGTGACGGGCGCGCCGTGGTCGGTCCGTCGGTCGAGCCGGGTGAGCCCACCTACGAGATCGCGCAGCGAGCCGGGGACATCTCGGATACCGTGACGATGACGGGAACGGTGGAAGCGCAGGGGCTCGTCTACGATCTCGCGGCGGTGGAAGCGCGGGCGCGGGAATCGTTCATTCCCGCGCTGCAGGGCCAGGTTCCGGCGGGCTATGCGCTCGACGCAGCGACACTCGCGCTCGGCGAGCCGGAGCTGCTGTCCGAATCGCCGGAGACGGTGGAATACCAGGTGGCCGCGACCGCCAATGTCCGCGCTGTCTTCGACGAGGGGGCCGAGGCGAACCTGACGGACGCGATCGCGGGGTCGAGCTGGAGCAACGTCGAGGCCGCCGTCGCGAATGTACCCGCCTTTGCGACGTGGGAGGTCGAGCGGGACCCGGCATGGTGGCCGTCGCGCGCGCCGCAGACCGGTGATCGGGTGACGATCGAGGTGATCGCCGCACCGGCAGCCGCAGTTCCGGGAGAGGCGCCCGGGACCCCGGCCGCGACGCCGGCGACCAGTGGGACGGCTCCCGACGCTGCTGGTGCTGTCCGGAGTGGCGGCTGATGCCGGACGCGACCGAGCCCGGTGGCCGCCTGCTGGGCCTCGATATGGGCGGGCGCCGGATCGGGGTGGCCGTCAGCGACGAGCTGGGCACGATCGCCAGCCCCTGTGCGATGGTACCGCGGGGGCCGGGTGACGCCGCCGCGATCGGGGCCATCGCCGAGAAGTATGGTGCCGTGCGGCTGGTCGCGGGGCTGCCGATCGGCCTCTCGGGCCGGGAGGGCCCGCAGGCCGCCGAGGTCCGGGCCTACACGGACGCGATCGCGGAAGATCTCGGGCTGCCGCTGGTGTATTGGGACGAGCGGCTCTCGACCCTGATTGCCGAGCGGTCGCTGATCGCGTCGGGAACGCGGCGTCAGAAGCGCAAGGAGCAGGTTGACGCGGTTGCCGCCGCGGTGATCCTGCAGGGGTATCTCGATCATCAGCGGTGGTCGGCGCGCCGGGGCGGGCGGCGCTGATCCGGGGCAGGCGTGGCTCTCGATGCGGTAGGATGTCGCTAACCCTGGCAACGCAATGATGGCGGATCGCCGCGAACCTGGGCGCTGGAGAAGAAATCCCATGAAGAAACTGATTATTGGCGTGGTCCAGAACGAAGACGCCGATGCGGTCGTCGATGCGCTGCTGGAGGAGGAGTTCCGGGCGACCCGGCTGGCGAGCACCGGGGGGTTCCTACGGCGCGGCAACACCACGCTGATGATTGGCGCCGACGAGGATCAAGTCGATCGCGTGCTCGACCTGATCCGGTCGCACGCCCGCTCGGGGTCCGCTCCGGCCGGCTCCGGGGCCACCCATCCGGCTGCCGCAACGGTCTTCGTGCTGGATCTCGAGGAGTACCAGCGCCTGTAACCCGTTATCCCGGATGCCATGAATCGTAGGGGACGATTGCGTAAGCGGCATCGGTATCGTCCCTGTAAGCGGCATCGGTGCAACGGAGATGCACGTCAATACCTTTATCCTCAGCAAACGTCACCGTCGAGCGGGGGCAGGAGCGGCCAATGCGGAGACGAACGTGAAGCTTCGCTTCACCGACGCCGCTTGCATGATCGACCCTACGATGCTTTCCCCCGACATGGTGTTCTGTTCGTGAAACGTCCGGGCGCGCACTTCCAGTCGCTTGCCTCCTTGAAAATCCGGCACAAACTGCCGGATTTTCAAGGAGGCAAGCGACGTCGCGGACACGGACCCGGTGTTGCATGGCGTCAGCGGCCGTGGGTGAGGTCGGCGAGGCGCTCGAAGAACGACGGGAAGGTCTTGGCGACGCAGGCCGGGTCCAGGATCGAGACACCGCTCGCCCTCAACCCGGTGATCGCGAAGCTCATCGCCATCCGGTGATCGTCGTACGTCTCGATCTCCGCCGGCGTCACCGGGCGCGGATCGATCGTCATCCCGTCGTCGAACTCGGTGACGACCTGGCCGAGCTTCCGGAGTTCGGTCGCGACGGCGCCGATCCGGTCCGTCTCCTTGACCCGGTTGTGGGCGATCCCCCGGATCGTGACCGGGCCGTCGGCGAACGGCGCGATCGCGGCCAGCGTCTGGGCCGTATCCGAGATCGCGTTGAAGTCGAACTCTCCCCCGCGCAGTCTGCCATCCGCCGGCCCCCGGACCGAGGTCGATGTCTCGCTCATCGTCACCTCGCAGCCCATCGTCTCCAACACCCGGACGAATTGCAGGTCCCCCTGGTGCGAGCGCGACCCGAGGCCGTCGACTGCGATCTCGCCGCCGCTGACCGCTGCCGCCGCGAAGAAGTAGGAGGCGTTGGAGGCGTCCGGTTCGACGACATAATGACGTCCCCGGTATCGCTGGCCGGGCGCGACCGCGAACGAGCGCCACGCCGCGTCATCGATCTCCGGCGTGACGCCGAAGGCGGTCATCACGTCGGCGGTGATCGTGATGTAGGGTTTCGAAACCAGCTCACCCTCGACCTCGATCCGGACGCCAGTTTGCGCGTACGGCGCCGCGATCAGGAGCCCGGTGAAGAACTGGCTGCTGGTGTCGCCGGCGAGGCGGGCGGTGCCGCCGCGCAGCCCGCGTGCGCGAATGACGATGGGCGGGCAGCCGTTGCCCTCGGCGCTGACGACGTCCGCGCCGAGCTGGTTGAGCGCGTCGATCAGGGGGGCGATCGGGCGCTCGCGCATCCGGGGCACGCCATCGAGATGAAACTCGCCGGTGCCGAGCGTCAGCGCCGCCGTCAGGAACCGCGCGGTCGTGCCGGAGTTGCCGACGAAGAGCATCCCGGAACTTGCGGGGAACGTGCCGTCACCGCCCTCGACGTCGAAGCGCTCGGCATCCTCATCGCCGCGAACCGTGATCCCGAGCTGGTTGAGCGCCCCGGCCATGTAGCGGGTGTCGTCGCTGAAGAGCGCGCCGGTCAGGGTCGATGGTCCCTCGGCGAGCGCGGCGATCAGCAGCGCGCGGTTGGTGATGCTCTTGGAACCGGGCACGGCGGCGGTGCCGGAGATCGCGCGCGAGATCGGCTGCATCGCGATGATGTCCTGCCGGAACGAGGCGTTGGCGATGTACATGGCAGGCGGAATCTCCGTCGGTGGCTGCTAACGATCGCGGGGGCGTTGCGCCGGAAGGCGCTGGGGTCATCTTAGCGGAAGCGACAGATGCGACCAGGGTAGGGTTCGAGCTGCCAAGCCAGTCCGGCCGGGAATGGCAGTGAATGCTAGGCAAAAATGGAGCACGGCATAGAAGGCGGTAAAATCGAGACGGTCTATACGACTGTCAATCGCCACATGCTGGATAACGAGATCAACCGAGGCGGGCAGTGATCCGGGCGCTGGCGCCGGTCTATCCATCGGATGTTCAATTCCGGGAGGCTTTTGCGGAGAAGATCATCCGGACCGGGCAAGGGGGCAACAAGCGGCTGGTGCGGTACATCCTCTCCCGGATCGAGCGACAAATCGCGGAGCATGACATCGATCCCGACAGTGACCACTTCTCGATCGAGCACGTTCTCCCAGAGCACCCTGGCGATGGATGGGAGTGCTTCTCGGATCAGGATATCGAGCGATTCCTCTACCGGCTCGGCAACATGACACTGATGGAACGGGTTCCAAATCGTGAACTCGGCGCGGCTCCCTACGATGAGAAGAAGGACGTCTACAGAAGTAGCTCGGTGAGGATGACACAACGCCTACCGGCCGAATACGACTCGTGGATGCCGGCATCGATCGCCAGCAACCAGCGAAGGATGGCGAAAGAGGCGACCGCAGTCTGGCGGCTACCACTCCTCTCAGACGGAGTGGGCAGATGACCAGAAGGTAGAGTCGCGATCAGGATTGATCAGGGAAGAGGCAGAAGGGATTGCCGACCGGGTCGAGCATGACGCGCACGTCGTCTTGTGGCTGGAACGCGGCCGGTCGCGCACCCGCCTCGACTGCCCAGGCGACCGCTGTTTCGAGGTCGTCGACGGCGATGTCGAGATGCGCCGTTATCTGCTGTTTGCCCCGGTCCACCGGGCGCCTGCCCGCCATCTCGCCACCACGGGGCGCCCTGGTGATACAGCCGTCGACCGCAATGTCGGCGAGGTCGAGCCTGATCATGCGGTCATAGTGCTCCAGCACCATGCGGTGCAGCCTCTCGGCCGGCCCGGCCTCTGCCCACTCGTGGAGGCGCCTGCGGATGGTGCAGTCGGAGCAGCCAGCGGTTGCGATCCGCTCGTAACCAGAGCCATGGACCAGGGCGGCAACTCCCTGCTCGAAGATTGCCCGGTCGGGAATGCGGAGCCGGTGGCAGCCCAGCGGATGCGTCGAGGACACCGCCGGACGGTCGGGCAACACGACGGAGAATTGCTCCCAGACGGGCTCCAACAGCGATACTGGCACGGCAGGCGCGGGATCCTCCAGCGAGACAGCGAGTTAGCATCGCTATCTTCGCCGGGCTCGTGCCTGTTCCACTGACTCGCCTTAGTACCATGATGATTCGGTAAGGTCGCAACGCACGGCTATGCGGCCCCACTTTCCATACCGCCATGGACGGAACACATCGTGCGCACCCTTGTCCCGGATCACGTCTGAGGTTCCTGCATGTCCCGCCCGCCCACACCGGCCCCCACCGCCATCGAACCCATGACCCACCGGCGCATCCGGCGCCTGGCCGTGCCAGTGGTGGCGGAATACACCCTGCAGGTGAGCGTGGTGACCGTGAACACCTGGTTGGTGAGTGCGGCAGGGGATTCTGCCCTCGCGGCAGTCGGGATCGCCAATCCCATTCTCTACATCCTGATCGCGATGTTCGCCGCCATCTCCACCGGCGCCACGGTGCTCGTCGCCCAGGCCCATGGCGCGCAGCGATCCGATCGCGTCAATGCGGTCGCGCGCCAGGCGATCACCTGGGGCATCCTGCTGGTGATCCCGCTCTCGATTGCCTGCTACCTGCTGACACCCACCCTCGTGCGGTTGTTCGGAGATGACCCAGGGGTCCACGCCGAGGCGATCACGTACCTGCACGTGATTTCGGCGACCGT
>CADCWJ010000060.1 GCA_902806365.1 uncultured Thermomicrobiales bacterium | reverse complement strand
GACACCGTGATCGTTGCCGCCTCGGGCACTATCCCGGCGAGTGACTTCGTGGTCGGAGTGCTGGCGGCGGAGGTCGTCGCGGACAGCATCCGGGACGCGGTGCGCCAGGCGACATCGCTCGGCGGTGTGCCGGATCTTACCTGCCCGGGCGTCCGCTCTCCGAATGATCCCGCCTGGTCGCAGGAACCCGCGACTCGTTGACTGAACAAACGGCCAGGATCGGGCGAGCAGCTATTGCTGTGAAGCTTCGACTCGCCTCGCCCGGATGAATGGGCGATGAGGGCCGACGCGCTCACGCTTAACCGCAATTGGCTCATAGGGTTCAACGCTATGTTGACCCTGGCTCCGGCCCGGGTAGCCGCTTTCTCATAGGAACGGACCTCTGTTTCCGCCATCGCAACCAGTGGGCCGCAGCTGCATCCGCTCAGCGGCAATGCTGAGCGGATGCAGCTGCGGCCCACTGGTTGCGATGCATTCGGCTGCTGAGTACTCCACTCGATTCTGGAATTCCATGGCCGCGACGCCTTTTTCTGGTCATGACCGTCATCAAGAAGAATATGGAGCCAACCCGATGTCTCACGATCTCCTGAAACGCCGCCCCCTTGGGCCGATCGGTGTCGACGTGCCGGCAATCTCGATCGGCTGCGCGCCGCTCGGGAACATGCCCGATACGTTCGATTACGAGGTGCCGGAGGACATCGCGATGGCGACGATCCGGGCCGCGCTCAAGAGCCCGCTCAACCATCTCGATACCGCCGCCGCCTACGGTGACGGAGAAAGCGAGCGCCGGATCGGTCTCGTCCTGCGGGAGCTGGGATGCCTGCCCCAGGGCGCCTTCCTCCAGACCAAGGCAGGTCAGAGCCCGGATGGCGATTACTCCGGCGATATGGTCAAACGCCGCTTCGAGCGCAGCCTCGAGCTGCTCGGGCAGGATCGGATCGAGTTGGTCTTCCTCCACGATCCGCAGTCGATCACCTACGAGGAGGCATTTGCGTCGGGTGGTCCAGTGGAGGTGCTGCAAGGGTTCAAGGAGCAGGGCATGATCGGGCATCTCGGCGTTGCCGGTGGGCCGATCGACATGGAGATCAGGTTTGTCGAGTCGGGCGTGTTTGACGCAGTGATCACGCACAACCGGTACACGTTGCTCAACCGGGTCGCGGACCCACTCCTCACGATCGCCGCCGGCAAGGGGCTCGCTGTCTTCAACGCCGCGCCGTACGGCAGCGGCATGCTCGCGAAGGGCCCGGACGCCTATCCACGATACGCGTATGCGTCCGCGCCGGAGGGGATGGTCGAGCGGACCCGGACGCTGGAGGCGATCTGCTCCCGGCACGACGTACCGCTTGCGGCGGCGGCCCTCCAGTTCTCGCTTCGGGATTCGAGAATCACCTCGACGATCGTTGGCATGAGCCGGCCGGAGCGGATCGACCAGACGATCTCGCTAGCCCAGCACGAAATCCCCGATGCCTGCTGGGACGAACTGCTGGCGGTGTCGTTCGACACGACCGAGCCAGCATGACGGTTTCCCGAACCCGCGACATGGCGGATAGGAGGTGGCGAACGTTTCGTTGGGGCCGATCGTGTATCAGCATCGCATCGGCCTTGTGCAACGGAGTTGAACCGTCGCGACGGACGACGCGGTCGTCGTTCTGTAATCAGAGACGAGCACTATCTTCAGTCAGGAGTGGAGCTTCGCCCCACAGGACAGATACACGATCTGTCCCTACAACGGTTGGCATG
>CADCWJ010000059.1 GCA_902806365.1 uncultured Thermomicrobiales bacterium | reverse complement strand
GGTGCCGCAAGATCGCGTGTCCAGCCGTCGACTTCGAGCCCACGGACACGCTCGTCGAGCACCGTGTTGTCAGGCAGTTGGTCGTTGTTGAGATAGCAGTCGATTCCAACGTCATTTTCACGGGCGACGACACGGTCAACGCGGAACGACTCGCCACGAGGGCCGACCGCGATCGTCGCGCCCGGCTCAGGGACGGTGGGGAGCCGACCGGTGCGGACCAGCCGGCGATTCTCGCGTTCGCCGGTCCCACCGTTGGCGATGACCGTGAGGTGCAGCGTGATTAGCGCCCGTTGCGGTTCAGGCGCGGTGAGCCGGGGAGCCCGGTCACTGTCCGCTGCTGGCGCGAGCGGGAAGCGCTCGATCACCTCGTAGTGGGCGCCGTCGCGCTCAAGATGGCTGCGCACAAGCTGGACTTCCGTTACCGGGATCGGGAGCGGGTTGCGGTGCGTCACCGCGCCGGATTCGGCGGCCCGCTCGAACCGGGCGCGGATCGCCTCGGGCAGATCACGGATGCGGGTGCTGTGGGTGCTGCGCACGCGTCCGAGCGTGATATGTGGATGGAACTCGCGCTCTTCGAGCGCGAACTCGTATTCGGCCAGGGTCGCGCCGATCGCGTCCCGCAGAGTGTGCAGCCGGTGAGCCGGTCCGTAGAGCCCGAGCCAGATCACCCGGGGACGCTTCAGCTTCGGGAAGACGCCGAGATCTGCCGTCCGCAGCGCGAACGATTCGTGCCGGGCGACGATCTCCGGCAGGGCCAGGCGCAGGATCTGGGCCCGCTCGGCTTCAACCTGGCCGAGGAAGTGCAGCGTGACGTGGGCGTTTCCCGGAGCGGTCCAGCGCACCGGCCAGCCCTCCTTCTCGAGATCGGCGATGGTCCTGTCCACCAGGGCGATTACGTCGGGCGGCAGTGGCACGGCGAGGAAGAGGCGCAACGGAGCGACCGGCGATCGTTCCTCCGGCCGTTTTTTGGCGAATGCCGGCTTTGGTGGGCGGCGGGTGCGTTGGGACATGTCCCGAGTATACGGGACCGACGCGGTATCCTCTCGCATGGTGACGGATGCGTTGCAGTGCGCGGATGAGGCGCCCGGCGCAGGTGTAGGCGACGCGACTGACGTGCAGCTACGCTGCACCGGGACAGTCGCGGACGCGATACCGATGCCGCTTGCACGATCGTCCCCTGCAAGGTCTGGCAAGGGTCAGTGCCTTTGGATGTCGGGGAAAACGTACTGGAGGCCGAAGCGCCAGTGGCTATCGCGTTCCTGGGTCCACGCGGAACCAACAGCGAGGACGCCGCGCTGCTCTACGGCGGGCGTGACGCCGAGTTCGCGGCTTTCCC
>CADCWJ010000058.1 GCA_902806365.1 uncultured Thermomicrobiales bacterium | reverse complement strand
TGCCGATGGCAGGCCGAACCTGTCGCCGAAGGGGACGACCACGGTGTGGGACGAGACCCACCTGATGTTCGCCGACATCGCCTCGCCCGGCACGATCCGAAATCTGGCGGAGAACCCGCATGTCGAGATCAACGTGGTCGACCCGATCGTCCGCAAGGGCTACCGGTTCAAGGGACGTGCGAGTGTCCACACCGCCGGCGAAGCGTACGAGCGCGGCCTTCAGGTGCTGGAGGATCGGGTCTATGCGGCGTCGCCTGATCGCATCTGCTCGATCGTCGTCATCGAGGTGTCCGAGGCATCGGAACTGGTGTCGCCGGTCTACGCCGAGGGTGCGTCCGAGCGCGAGGTCGCTGCGATGTGGCTGCAGCGCCACAGTGGCCGTTGGGGGTAGCACATCCGGCGGTAGGAGGCGGTCAGGCCGGGATCCTCGCACAACGCGTCCCGGCGACAGATCATGAACGGTAGTGAACGGCCTCCAAGAACTCACGGATCGATGCCTTGGACCGCAGCATGTGCAGAGCCGCGTGCTGTCCGCACTGCGACACGATTCTGAGTTCCCGTTCGCGGTCCGAGCGACGGCGGCGCCAGACCTTCCAGACGATCCCCCACTCGTCGCTCACCCGTTGCCACGTTGAGTCATCGCAGCCCTCGGGCATCACCGATCCAGTCGGACGGCGGATGCCACGAACGAAGGCACGCCGCGCGCATGTCCACCAAGGCGTGTCGAGGTACACAACCGTGTCGGCGCGCTCGACCCGCAGGTCGAGGGTCTCGTGGTAGTTGCCGTCGGCGATCCACGCATCAGCCGAGAGCAAGCCGCGCTGTTTCTCGCGCCACTCGTCCTCCGACGGCGCCACCCAGCCCGGCTTCCAGAACGCGAGATCGAGATGGATCAGCGGCAGGCCTGTCTTCGCCGAGAGCGCTCTCGAGAACGTGCTCTTGCCGGCGCCGGCTAAGCCGGTGACCACGACGCGTCGCCCGATGCGAGCGTTGGACGCAAGATTCCCCACACCTCAGTCTCGCCCGATGCGGGCAGCAGCCTCGTGATCTTCGTCCCGTCTCAGGCTCGACCGCCGTCCGACCGGCAGCCCCCCGCCGGCCAAGATGACGCATCGACGGCTCTGTTTCACGCGCTGGTGGCTACCGGGTGTCCCAGAACGCGCGGTCGCGACGCCGTGGGCACTGCCACCGAAGTGCCGTTCGGGGACGCAGCTGCGTACCTGACGGGCACCGTTCCGGCTGCTCGGGCAGCAGGACGGTCGTGAGCGCGATCGTCGGGGAGGGCCTCCTGGTTGGGCGGTGCCGCTGATGCTGACGGTTGGGCCCAGCGAGTGCCCCACGACCGGCGTTCGGGGATGGTCATCGTTGTCGGACAAGGCCAGCGCCGGTGGCTCCTACTATCGTTCTCGTGCCGGATTCCTCGCTCGTGACCCGGGCGTGGGCCGAGAGATGGCAAAGGTCCTGGGACCGTCTCCAAGCGAACCTGGTGCCCGACCGGGAACTGCGTGTCCAGGCGCTGATCGATGTCGTTGATGCCGGCACTGTTTCCCGGCGACCGACGGTCCTTGATCTCGCATGCGGCCCGGGCACGGTCACCCGGCGGCTGTTTGACCGGTTGCCAGCAGCGCGTTCGATCGCTGTGGACGTCGACCCCGTGCTGCTCACCATCGCCTCGGCCACGTTCGCGGATGACGAGCGGGTGCAGATCGTACGTGCCGATCTTTGCGATCCGACGTGGGTCGAGGCGCTGCCCGATCGGCAGGTCGATGCTGTCCTCACTGCGACGGCGCTGCATTGGCTTCCACAGGACGCTGTTCGCCGGGTGTACCGGGACCTCGGTCGCATCGTCCGTCCCGGTGGGGTCGTGGCCCATGCCGAAGAGATGCCCTTGGTGGGCCTGCCCCGG
>CADCWJ010000057.1 GCA_902806365.1 uncultured Thermomicrobiales bacterium | reverse complement strand
GGATCGCGACCGACGCGGCGAGCGACGCGACGAAGCCCACGGCCCCCACCGACGCGAGCACACGCGCCGAGCCGTCGGCGGTGAGGGCGAACCCGGCCGACGAGACGATCGCCACGACCAGCAAGGCGGGTTGCACCTGGTCCGTCCGGCGCAGCGTCTCCTGGAAGTCGCCGATGAATCCCTGCACCGGCATCCGCCGCCAGATCGGCACTCGAGACCAAGCGAAGCTCGCGGCGCCGCCGGCGAACAACCCGCCCGCAATCAGCATGATGATTGCCCAGACGCTCATCTCGTGTTTCCTTTCATCTCTTTTCTCCTTTCGGTCGTCGCGGGTGCGCGTCAGAGGGCGCGCACGACCTCGTAGAGGGCCGGGTAGTTGGGAGGCGTACCCGCCGCCATCGCCTGGAACTCGGGACTCGTGACAGCCTCCTGGAAGTCCTGCGGGGACTCCCACTCGGCGACATTCACGAAGCGGAACCTTGGATTCGGTGACACCGCGCGGTGAAGCAGAGTCGCGACGAAGCCGGGGCACGACCGCATGTAGTCGGCCGCCCGGCCCCAGCCTTCCAGGAACCGATCGTCGTCAATGTCTTCCGGCACCTCGAAGGGATTGATGAGTACGAAATTCGTCATCTTGCTTTCTCCTTCCTTTTGGCCCCGCCCCCCCCCATCGACGCTGCTGCCTCTGCGACTGCCGCTCCTATCCTGCCTCCTTTCCGCTCTTGAGCTCGAGGTGAAGCTGACGGAGGATGTTCACCGCCTTCCGGATGTCACTCTCCTCGCCGGGAAGCGCTTCGGCGAGGCGGTTCGTCCAGGCGATCTGCCGGTTCGAAATGCCGGCGAGAGTCTCCTCGCCTTCACGGGTGAGGCGAACCAGCTTGGCCCGACGGTGGGCTGGGTTGTCCACGTACTCGACGAGCCTTTCTCCTTCGAGTAGATCGGCCGTACGCTGGACGCTCTGCCGAGTGATCCCCATGTCGCGGGCGATCGCGGCGACGGGCTGAGCCTTGTGCTGGATGGCGCCGAGCACCTGCCAGCGAGCACTGGTCTGGCCGAAGTCCCTGGTGAGCCGGTCACCTTCAGCGATGAGGCGCCCGTTCACACGGAAGATCTCCAGGATCAGCTCCGTCAGCGCTTCTGCAGTGGGGGTCTGGTGCGACATGACAACATTCTGTCAAATTGACAGTGTTTTGTCAACCTGAAAAGTATCTTTTCTCCGAGATCAACGACAATTCG
>CADCWJ010000056.1 GCA_902806365.1 uncultured Thermomicrobiales bacterium | reverse complement strand
GGGCTCATCACCCCGGCCAATCCTGCTTGGGCACACCACGATCCCGGTCCAGCAGGACCGATAGTGTGCATGCGAACATCTATTCTAACGGATGCACGACATGGCTGTACTATCCCGGTTTACCCGATAACCGTGACTAGCATATATACTCGTGTATAGACAGTCGGTCAGGAGGTGTCCATGACCCACAAGGGCAGCAACATCAAGGTCGCAAAGCTGTTCAGGAACGGCGGGAGCCAGGCGGTCCGCCTGCCAGCGGAGTTCCGGTTCGAGGGCGACGAAGTGTATGTCACGCGGAACGAGGAAACGGGCGACGTCACGCTTTCCAGGAAATCGCGCGAGGCGTTCTGGGAAGATCTGTTCGTCAAACTCGATGCGCTTGACGTTCCTCAGGAAGACCTCGACAACTTCATGGTCGAACGACCACTGAATGAACCATTCGAGCGTCCACCGCTCTTTGCTGAGGAAGAGTGAACATGGCGTACTGGATGCTCGACACGGACATGTCGAGCTACATCCTCAAGCACCGGGATCAAGCGCTCGTTGAGCGGTTCGCGGCCATCCCGCCGGGTGATATCTGCGTCTCGGTCATCACGAAGGCGGAATTGTTGTTTGGCATTACACCGCTCGATTCCATGCACCCGCTGCATCTTCTGGTGCAGAGCTTCCTGCAAGGACTTCAGGTACTGGCTTGGGATGAAGCGGCTGCCGAGATCTTCCCCACCATCAAGCATGCACTTGCCCGCTCTGGACGGACGATTGGTCCGATGGACATGATGATCGCGGCTCACGCCCTGGCGATCGACGCCGTACTCGTTACCAACAACACCCGCCACTTCGGACGCATACCCGCGTTGCGCCTCGACAACTGGACCGCCAATTGAGGATGACGGGTCGATGCGGCGCCGTCGTCATGTCACTTGGCCGGGAGCAATCTCGATGTCGAGGTGGGCACCGATGTCGATGATCTCCCTCAGGATTCCTACGGTCCTCCAGATCTCCTCGTAGGTCGTATAGAGCGCGATCGGCGCGAGGCGGATGACGTCCGGCTGCCGGAAATCGACGACGATCCCGCGCGCCTTCAACGCCATCGAGATGCGCAGCCCGTCGTCGTGCTCGACGGCGACGTGGCCGCCGCGCCGGGCATGCTCGCGAGGGGTGCCGATCCGGTAGCGGTACGGCCCGTCGAGCAGACCAGAGCTTTCGATGAGCTCGATCAGGTAATCGGTCTGGGCGAGCGATTTGGCGCGGATCGCGTCGATGCCGGCCTCCTCGAAAATCGCGAGCGAGCCGAGCACGGGGGCGGCCGAGAGCAGGGGGATGGTGCTGATCTGCCACGCACCGGCATCGGCCGCACCTTCCCAGTGGTGGACCATGTCGAACTGGCGGTCCTTGCGGTATCCCCACCAGCCGGCGAGCGCGGGCACCGTCCCGAAGTGGCGCGGGTTGACATAGAGCGCGCCGACGGCGCCCGGACCGGCGTTGAGGTACTTGTAGGTACACCAGATCGCGAAGTCGACGTCCCAACCGGCGAAGTCGTGGGGAAGCGCGCCGACCGAGTGCGCGCAATCCAGCCCGATCAACGCTCCCGCCGCATGCGCCGCCGCTGCAAGTCGCCCGATGTCGAGCAGTTGCCCGGAGCGGTAAAGCACGGACGGAAGCATCACCAGCGCGACGTGCTCGTCGATCGCGGCGACGAGGTCGTCCTCGGCGATCGTCCGGCCGTCACGACTTGGTACCAGCACCAGGTCGCGTTCTGGGTCGCCGCCGCGCAACCGGATCTGGCTCTGCATGGCGTAGACATCCGAGGGGAAATCGAGCCCGGTCGCGACGATCGTCCGGCGCTGTCCCTCCGGCCGGTAGAAGGTGCCAAGCATCTGGTGAAGGTTGACGGTCGTGGTGCCAGTGACCGCGACGGAGCCGGGTGTTGCTCCGACGAGCGCCGCCATGCGCTCTCCAAGGTCCTCGCCGAGCGTGAACCAGGGAGCGTCCCCACTGGTCCAGCCGCCGATCGCCCGTTCCTTCCAGGAGGCGAGCGCGTCCAGGACGGCCCG
>CADCWJ010000055.1 GCA_902806365.1 uncultured Thermomicrobiales bacterium | reverse complement strand
TCACGCCCAGCGCCTCGACCGTAACCTGCGGTGTCACGAACGGGTTGCCATCCCGGTCCCCGCCGATCCAGGAGCCGAAGGTCAGGAACGACGGCACCGTGATCGCCGCATCGGGATAGGCTTCGGCCAGCGCATCGGCGAGATCGCGATAGATCTCCGGGATCACCTCAACAAGGGTCGAGCCGAAGTAGACCAGCACCGCCCGCACCTCGTCGAGCACGGTTGGCGTAGTCGTGCGGATTTCGTTCGAGCTCCATAGCTCGGCGATCGTCGAGGCAATCCGCGACCGCGCCCGGTCGACCTCGTATGGCAGCGCCCGCCTCTCATCGAGATCGCGGATTGCAGCGAAGATGCGGGCGAGCTTGTCGATCACCGTCCGGCGCCGCGCTTCGGTCGGATGCGCAGTCAGCACCAGCCGGACCTGGGCGCCGTCCAGCAGCGCCTGAACCTCGTCGGCACCCATGCCGCGTCGCGCCAGGATCCTGATCGCCTCGCGAATCGATCCCCGGCGCGGCTCATCGGGATGGTCGTGCTCCCGCCGGTGGACCCTGCGGATGCGCTCGTTGTCCTCGGCGAGATTGATGAGCTGGAAGTAGTTGGTAAAGGCACGGATCAGGATGCGCAGCTCTGCGGTGTCCGCGTCATGGATCTGCTGCTCGAGGAGCGGGCCAGCGTCGTAATCGCCGCTCCGGAGGCGCTTCGCCAACGCCCGGACGTCCTCTTCAAGCGCGAACGCCTCCGGCCCGGCGAGTGACTGGATCACCTCGCCCAGGATTCCCGCCAGCAGGTACACATCGTCGGAGAGCGACCGATCGACAGCCGCCGCGCCCGACTTCTTCTCCGCAACCGTCATCACCGTGTCATTCCCGTCGGTAAAAGCAACCCTGGATCTGCCCCATGAGCGAGGGGAGCGCCATGCACCTGCTCCTGGGAGCCTTTTGCAACGAACCTAACAGTCGCACACCCGGCGGGCGTTTACACTACCGGCGCCAGGAATACGGACCTGCTTCGCGCCGGCCGCTCCCGTTTCTGCTGCCGGTGCTTGTGCAGCGCCTACAACGATGATCGAGGATCCATCTCCGGTGGCACAACCGCGACCCGGCTCTCACGCTCCAGAAACGCCTGCCGGCACGGCGCGCGGCTCCAGATCGACCCATCTGCTTTCCCACTGGGGCTTGCGTGCGGTCCGCTGGCGCTGGCCGCTGCTGATCGTCCCCATCCTGATCGCTCTCGCCTGCATTCCGCTGGCGACGCAGGTCGCGGATCGGGTCTCGACCGGTGGCTGGATTCCCGGCGACTCGGACTCCACGACCGTCGATCGCATCCT
>CADCWJ010000054.1 GCA_902806365.1 uncultured Thermomicrobiales bacterium | reverse complement strand
GAGACAATGAGAACGTTTACAAGCCCGGCGCGTTTGAATTGGGCATTTCCAGCGCGTATGCTTGCGTGGCTCTGATGTTTTCAGCCAGTCACGCGCGAGCCCTGCCAGAAGCATGCCCGGTCGCCTGGCGCTCGACATCGCGAAAGGAGTTGCGGGGCTCGACCAGCGTTCCATCTTTCAAACCGATCCGGATGCGGCGAACCGTCGAAGCCGCGGATCGGTCCGACAGAGCCTTTCGCTTGATCCTTTCCATCGTCTACGCCTGCAGGAGATGTCACCTATGCGAGACCCGCGAACTCCCCACTTCATCCAGTCGCCGACCACCCGCCGGACCTTCGTCGCCGGCTCCGTGTCCGCCGCCGTCGCGGCGACACTCGCCCGCTACGGCGACGCTGTCGCGCAGGACGCCACGCCCGCCGTCGCATCGGCGGTCGCATCGCCTGTAGCCGACGGCGAAGACCAGCTCGAAATCTTCTCGTGGTGGACGACGGCCGGTGAGGCCGCCGGGCTCGAGCAATTGTTCACCGCCTTCTCCGCGACGAACCCGAATGTCGAGGTCGTCAACGCCGCCGTCGCCGGCGGTGCCGGCACCAACGCCCAGGTCGCGCTCCAGACGCGCCTCAGCGCCAACCAGCCGCCCGATTCCTGGCAAAGCCACCCGGGCAAGGAACTTCTCGGACGGTACGTCGAGCCGGGGTACACCGATCCGGTGACGACCCTCTTCGAGGAGCAGGGCTGGAACGAGACGTTCCCGCAGGGCGTGATCGACCAGATCACCTTTGACGGCGAGAAGCATCTGGTTCCGGTCGGCGTCCATCGCGGCAACGTCGTGTTCTACAACAAGCAGCTTTTGACCGATAACAACATCACGGTCACCGACGAGTGGACGATGGACGACTACTTCGCCGCCGCCGAGACCCTCGCCGCCGCTGGTGTGCCCGCCTACGCACTCGGCTCCAAGGACACTTTCGCCGTTGTCCAGCTCTTCGAGAACACCCTGCTCGCCAACCTCGGTCCGGATGACTACACGCGGATCTGGAACGGTGAGCTGGGCTGGGACGACGCCCGCGTAACGACCGCGATCGAGCAACTCGCCCGCTACTTCGAATCCGTCAACGAGGATCATCCGGCCCTGACCTGGGACGGCGCGATCGATCTCGTCTACGATGGCCGGGCCGCCTTCCAGTCGATGGGCGACTGGGCCTACGGCGACGCGATCGGCAAGGAGCGGCAGGACACGATCGGTTGGGTCAACCACCCGGGAACAGCCGGCTCGTTCGTCTCCGTAATCGACGGCTTCACCCTGCCGAAGAATGTGCCGCATCCCGTCAATGCCCGGAACTGGCTGATCGCGGCCGGCTCCGCCGAGGCGCAGGAGGCATTCGCACCGTTGAAGGGCGCGATCCCGGCCCGCTCCGACGCGGACGCCAGCGGCTTCAACGAGTACATGCAGTGGTCGGCGGGTGACTTCACGACGGACGCGGTCGTTCCGTCGCTGGCCCACGGCGCGGCCGGCTCGCCGCAGTTCCTGACCTCGGTCAACGAGGCGATCGTCACCTTCATCGTCGACCAGGATGTCGCGACCTTCCAGGAAGCGCTCCAGTTCGCCGCCGAGGACGAGGCATAACGCTCAGAGCGGCCGTTGTTGGTCGAAGAACGGGAGGGGTCGCCGGACCTCTCCCGTTTTTCGATTCCCGCCATTTGTTGAGATACGGAAAGGACCACAGGCATGGCTGAGAAGGCGATGGAGCGACCACATGTCGCAACCACCAGCCCCCCACCGCGCCGGTCGCTCGGGATCGCGGAGCGCTGGCTCTCGCCCCTGATCCTGTCTCCCAGCCTGATCGCGGTCTTCATCTTCGTCTACGGGTTCATCGCGATGACCCTGTGGGTCTCGATCTCGAACTGGCGCTCGCCGAGCCGTGACCTTTCGCTGATCGAGCCGCTCTGGTCGACCTACCAGCGCCTGT
>CADCWJ010000053.1 GCA_902806365.1 uncultured Thermomicrobiales bacterium | reverse complement strand
TGTGCTGCTGGTGACCGCGCCGTGCCGATCGTCGAGCGCGCCCACGATACGGCCGCCGGTCCGCGTCGCCTCGTCCTCGCCCAGGCGCTCGCGATCCTCGGCTCCCGCGCCGGCGTCCCGACTCTGATCGAAGCGATCGAGCACGCGATCGCCGGCAACGGGCTGCCCGCGCGCGACTCCAGCATCCGTCACGCAGGATTCCCACCCGACCAGGGCGCGATGCCGGATCTGGCCTACTGGCTGTTCAGCCTCGGGATGACCCCGGACCGGCGGTCGCTGCCGGTCTGGGAACGGGTCACCGCCCTGCTGGACCCCACCCGGGACAACCTCCGGGATCGCTTCAGCGGCACCTTTTATTACGTCGATGCGGTCTGTCACGCCGCCGACCGGTCACGCGACCCGGCGATGATCCCGCTGCTCAAACGCCTCCATGCGCACGACTCCCTCCGGGATCAGGTGAGCCGGAGCGGGTTCCAGCCCGACTTTTTCGAGGAGCGCCAGGCGATGCTGGAGCTCGGGATCGCCCGCGCCCTTGCCCGCTGCGGCAGCCCCGGGGGTTTCCAAGTGCTCATCGCGTACCTCGACGACACCCGCGCCCTGCTTGCCGGGCGCGCCCATAGCGAGCTGATCGACCTCACCGGCGTGGACCATGGCAAGGATGCCTCCGCCTGGGCCGCCGGGATGGCGGAACACCATTCGTCGTTGGTGCTCACGCCCGACCGGTCGCCAGTGGCAGTTTGAGGCGACTTGCGACATCCCGGCTTCATCTGCTGCGGACCAATCGCTGTCGATCACACGGAGGCGTTCGAGCTTGGCGCCTCGTGGTCCCGGACGGCAACCGGGGCAACGGTTGGTCCATGCGTGTGCTGACTGTGCTGACTTCCACGGGGCGACATCAGCCGGTCGAGCCAGCCCGGCAGCCACCAGTTCCAGTCTCCCAGCAGTGACACGGTCGCTGGCACCAGGAGCGCCCGAATCACCGTGGCGTCAAGCAGGATCCCGGCGGCAAGCCCTGTCGCCAGGATCTTCACGGGAACGAATGGCCCGGAACCGAGTGCCGCGAAAGCAAAGAACAGGATAACGGCCGCGCTCGTCACCAGCCGCCCGGTGTACCCGATCCCGCGCACGATTGCTTCGTTCGTCGATCCGGATCGGTCGTACTCCTCCCGCATCCGCGCCAGGATGAACACCTCGTAATCCATCGAGAGCCCGAACAGGAAGGCGAACACCGTCAGGGGAACGAACGGGGTGATCGACCCGGTTGCGGTGTAGTCCCAGATCAGTTCCGCGCCGTACCCTTCTTGCCAGACGAGGACCATCACGCCGTAGGCCGCGCCCACCGAGAGGACATTGAGGATCACCGCCTTGAGCGGCAGCAGCAGCGAGCGGAACGCGCGGACCAGCAGAACGAACGTCACCAGCGCGACGAGCCCGACCAGGAGCGGGAAGTTGCCGAAGACCGCGTCGATGAAATCAGCGTTCAATGCCGGGAGGCCCCCGACCTGTACCGTACCGGGGAGGTCCTCCGCCACGCCCTTGACCCGGGCGAGGGTGTCACGGCCGCTCTCCGAATTCGCGTCGGCATCCGCCATCGCGAGGATCACCGCACTGTCTCCGATTCGCCACGCCCCACCTTCTGGCGCGACTACCGCCCGCACGCCATCGACGCCGCCCAATGCCGAGGCGACCCCGACCGGATCGGATTGCCGCGCCAGCACCTCGAAGGGAAGCAGCACGCCCGCCCCGATGCCGGAATCCTGCAGCAACGCCAGGCCTTCGTACGCTTCTCCCCCGGTCGCCAGTGAATCGGCCAGCGGATCACCCGCCTTCAGCGACAGGGCCGGGACCAATAGCGCCGCCAGGATTACGAGCGCCACGCCCGAGGCCAGCCAACGCCGGCGCACCACGAGACTCGCCCAGGTCGCCCAGCCCCGGCTCTCCTGACTCCCTCGACGCAGCCGGGGCCAGTCCAGGCGTGGGCCGACCGTCGCCAGGATGACGGGCAACAGGGTGATCGCAACAAGCACGCTAATCAGCGGGATCAGCAAGCCGGCATAACCGATGCTCTGCAGAAACGGCACCGGCAGGACGACCAGCGCAACCAGGCTCACACCCACCGTGATCCCGCTGAAGACGACCGCGCTGCCCGCGGTTTCCATCGAACGTTGCACCGCCGCATCATTGTCGCGACCCGCTTCCCGTTCCTCTCGCCACCGGGTGACGATCAGGAGCGCGTAGTCGATCGCCACACCCAGCCCGATCAGCGGGACGATGAACTGGACGATGATCGAGACGTTGGTAATGGTGGTGAGTCCCCAGATCACAAGCAGCGAGGTCAGGATCGCGATTGCCGCCACCAGCAGTGGCACGATCGAGAGAAATGAGCCGAACACCCAGGCGAGCACGACCAGCGCGCCACCGGCGGCAATCAGCGTCTCGACGAGCGGGGCTCCCGCCTCGGCGGGCTCGCCGCCTGCTTCGAGCTCGCTGTAGCCGGTGAGCAAGACCGGCGCTCCGGCAACCGTTGCTCCCCGTAGCGCCTCCCGCACGGCA
>CADCWJ010000052.1 GCA_902806365.1 uncultured Thermomicrobiales bacterium | reverse complement strand
GCTGGATCACGAGTTTGACGAGTTCGAAGGTGGCTTCCGGACGCGCGCGCATGAGCGCACGATACTTGCTTCTCTAAATCGTTGCCAACTTCACCATACAGGGAAGACCAGGACTGCCCGCTGCCCTTCCTCAAGGCGCCGGTGCCGCCTGCATTCGGTAGAATGGGTACCACAATGGATGACCCCCCAACGCATAGACCACAGCCCCTCACCATTCTGAGCGCCGCCTTCGCGGCCCGCGACGGAGAGGGGCAGACCCATGTATGAGTTGATCATGATCGGCGTTGGCCTTCTCCTGACGGTCGGAACGGGCATGTTCGTCGCCTCCGAGTTCGCCCTCGTGAACCTCGACCGAGGAGAGCTCGAAGCCCGGGATGCACGCGGCGAAAAAGGCTTGAAGCCGACGATCAAGGCCCTGAAAATCACCTCGACGCATCTGTCGAGCGCGCAGCTCGGGATCACCCTGACAACCCTGCTCACCGGGTACACCTTCGAGCCGGCGATCAGTTCCCTGCTGCGCGGGCCGTTACTGAACGCTGGAGTACCGGAATCGATCGTGCCCGGCATTGGCGCCGTTGTCGGCATTTTCATCGCCACGGTGTTCTCCATGGTGATCGGCGAGCTTGTGCCGAAGAATTTCGCCCTGGCCCTGCCCCGGCAGACCGCGCGGTTCGTCGTCCCGTTCCAGACCCTGTTCACGACCGTCCTGAAGCCGGTCATCCTGCTGTTCAACAACACGGCGAACAGGATCATCCGATCCTTCGGCATTGAACCGAAAGAGGAGCTCTCCGGCGCCCGCACCGCCGAGGAGCTCAGCTCCCTGGTCCGGCGATCGGCCCTGGAAGGGTCCCTGGATCAGGATCACGCGGAACTGCTGCACCGCACCCTGCTGTTCTCGGACCACTCGGCCGACGACGTCATGACTCCCCGCGTCCGCATGACCTCCGTTCGGAGCACCGACACTGCAGCGGAGGTCGTCGATACCGCAGTCGCGACCGGGTATTCCCGCTTCCCCGTCATCGGCGAGGACAGCGACGATATCCGCGGCGTGATCCACCTCAAGCAGGCCTTCGCCGTCCCCTTGGACGAGCGGACGACCACTGCCGCCGAGGACCTCATGGTCCAGCCCCTCCGCGTGCCCGAATCCATGAGCGTGGATACCCTCCTGGGTCTGCTGCGCCAGGAGGGCCTCCAGGTCGCCATCGTCACCGACGAGCACGGCGGCACCGCCGGAATCGTCACCCTTGAGGACCTGATCGAGGAGATCGTCGGCGAACTCGAGGATGAGCACGACCGCGCATATGTGGGCGTCGTCCGCACCGGGAAGTCGATCACCTTCGATGCGTCGCTTCGTCCGGATGAGCTGAAGGAGCGCACAGGGATCGACGTCCCGGCCGGGGAGGACTACGACACGATCGCCGGTTACGTGACCGACGAACTGGACCGCATCCCCGAACTCGGCGACGAAGTGCCCCTCAGCGACGGTGTACTGCGTGTCGAGCGTGTCTTCGGAGCGCACGTCGAGCGGATCCGCTTCACCCCCACGGACCCTGCCGACTATCCGGACCGGCAGGATGTGCAGAACCGGCATGACCGCACCATCAATGAGCTAACGGACAAGCTGACGAAGGACCCGAACCATGAGTGAGTACCTGCCCGGCATCATCTGGCTCGTCGTCCTCCTGGCCGTCAACGCCTTCTTCGTCGGCGCGGAGTTCGCCGTCATCTCTGCCCGCCGGTCACAGATCGAGCCACGGGCCGACGAGGGAAGCAAGGCGGCGAAGACCACCCTGTGGGCGATGGAGCATGCGACGCTGATGCTGGCCACCAGCCAGCTCGGCATCACCGTCTGTTCCCTGGTCATCCTTAATGTGTCCGAGCCGGCGATCCATCACCTGCTCGAATACCCGTTGGCCCTCACCCCCATCCCTCCCGAAGCCATCGGCATGATCGCGTTCGTCATCGCCCTGCTGCTGGTGACGTTCCTCCACGTGGTGCTCGGCGAAATGGTGCCCAAGAACATTTCGTTCTCCGTCCCTACCCGCGCCGCCCTGCTCCTGGCGCCGCCGCTGGTGTTCGTATCAAGGGTCGTCCGTCCGGTCATCTGGGCACTGAACGGGATCGCCAACGCCATTCTCCGGATGTTCAAGGTTGAGCCGAAGGACGAGGCGACCAGTGCGTTCACCCTGGACGAGGTCGCCACCATCGTGGAGCAGTCGACCCGGGAAGGCATGCTCGCCGACGGCAGCGGGACCCTCACCAATGCCTTCGAGTTCACCTCGAAAACTGTCGCCGACGTCGAGGTCCCCATCCGGGACATCGTTCACGTACCGGAGACGGCCAGCCCCGCCGATATCCAGCGGGCGGTGAGCGGCCACGGATACTCCCGGTACATCCTCACTCGGGACGGAGAGCCTTCCGGGTATCTGCACCTCAAGGACGTCATGGACCTGACTACGCCGGAGGGCTTCACCGGGCCCGTTCCGCAGAAGAGGATCCGCCGTCTCGCCTCCGCGTACCGCAGCAGCGATCTCGAGGACGCCCTGGCGACCATGCGCCGCACGGGCGCGCACATCGCACGGGTCTTCGACGCGG
>CADCWJ010000051.1 GCA_902806365.1 uncultured Thermomicrobiales bacterium | reverse complement strand
GTGATGGATCGGCCCAGTCCGAGGCAGCGGGACCGAGCGACGAGTCCAGCGCCATCGCGCGCCCGGAGTCGTCCGACCCATCCGAGGTCGAGACCCGGGTGCTCGCCCTGCTCGATGAGCTCCGGTCGCTGGTTCCGGCGCTCAGCGCCGAATCAAGGACAGGCGTCCAGAGCGAGGTGGATTCCGGGACGAGCGATGCAGCCGCCTTGGCGCTCCAGGTGCTCGATGAGGCCACCGCGAGCGCCGGCGACTCCGGCGACCTGCGCTCCGTGCTCGAAGCGGCCAGGACCAGACCCCGCGACATGGACGCAGTGCTCGATCTCGTGGGGCGGGCGGGGAACCTGATCGACCTGCTGGATGAGCGGGATCGCCTCGTGGCGGCGGTCGATCGAGCGGCCTCGACCCTTCGCGAATCGTCGTAGCGCTCCCGCCCGTAACGTTGCGCGATCGTTCCCTATGCGTCCCCGGACGATTCCCAATCCAGGAATCGTCCGGGGCGAATCACAAAGAGTCGGATGCCCGGCAGAGCCGGCGGGTTGTCAGGCCGTGGCGAGCGCCTGCTCAAGGTCCGCGATTAGGTCACCGACCGTCTCCAGCCCGATCGAGAGCCGCACATAGTCTGGCGTCACCCCGGTTCCCGCCTGCTCGTTCTCGCTGAGCTGCGAGTGCGTTGTCGTCGCCGGGTGGATGATCAGCGACTTGGCGTCGCCGATGTTCGCGAGGTGCGAGAAGATCTCGACGTTCTCGACGATCTTGCGCCCGGCTTCGGCACCGCCCGTGACCCCGAACCCGAGGATCGCGCCGTAGAGGCCATGCTGCCAGTACTTGCTGGCGACATCGTACGACGGGTGGCTCGACAGACCTGGGTAGTTCACCCAGGACACCTTCGGGTGCTCGTTCAGGAAGCGGGCGACCTGCAGCGCATTCTGGCTGTGCCGCTCCATCCGGACGGGCAACGTCTCGACCCCCTGCAGGATCAGGAACGAGTTGAAGGGGCTGATCGCCGGTCCGACGTCACGCAGCCCCTGCACCCGCAGCTTGATCGCGTAGGCGAGGTTGCCGAACGTCTCGGCGTAGCTCAATCCGTGGTAGCTCGGGTCTGGTTCGACAAACGTCGATGCGAACCGGGGGGCCGCGCTCCAGTCGAACTTGCCGGAATCGACCACGATCCCGCCGAGCGATGTGCCATGGCCACCGATGAACTTCGTCAGCGAATGGATCACGATGTCGCAACCGTGGTCGAACGGGCGGACGAGATACGGGGTCGGGATCGTGTTGTCGAGGATCAACGGTACCCCCGCCTCGTGCGCGACATCAGCCACGGCCTGGATGTCGAGCGTGAGCAGGTCCGGATTCCCGATCGTCTCCGAGTAGACCGCCTTTGTCTTGTCCGTGATCGCCGCCCGGACCGCCTCGGCCTTCGGCTCGACGAACCTGACCGTGATCCCCATCTTCGGCAGCGTGTAGTGGAAGAGATTGTAGGTGCCGCCGTAGAGACTTGTCGTGGACACGATCTCGTCGCCGGCGCTGGCCACGTTCAGGATTGCCAGCGTCTCCGCCGACTGACCGGACGCGAAGGCGACGGCCGCGACCCCGCCTTCGAGCTGGGCGATCCGTTGTTCCAGCACGTCGGTCGTCGGGTTCATCAGGCGGGTGTAGATGTTGCCGAATTCCCTCAACCCGAACAGGTTGGCCGCATGCTCGGTGTTGTTGAACCGGTAGGAGGTCGTCTGGTAGATCGGAACGGCTCGCGAACCGGTCGTCGGGTCGGGAACCTGCCCGGCGTGAAGCGCCAGCGTCTCGAACCCCAGTTTCTTCTCGGTGTCTGCCACGGAATCATATCCTTTCGATAGGTGATGAAGGTAGCGCCTGGCCCGCGACCGATGCCGGGTGCGTGTCAGCGGTGTCCCATGAGCCCTGGGCGAGACATGGACCGGCAATCGCATCCCGGGCGCGCCGGAGCGATCGCCAGCGGGGCGCGGGCAGGTCGTTCTCGCCTGTCACATGCCCTCCGACCTGAACGCGCCGGTGTCGCCAGACACCGAACGCCGGGCGATGAATTCCGCCAGCATCGGGCCGAGTTGGTCCCAGTCTTTCAGGAAGGAATCGTGCCCGTTGATCGATTCGATCTGGCTATAGGTCACGTCCTTGCCGACGTACGCGATATGACCGGCCAGCGCTTCGACATCGGCGGCCGGGAAGAGCCAGTCGCTCGATACGCCGATCAGCAGCACTGGCGCGTCGATCTGCCCGAGCCAGTGCTCCGCCCCACCGTTGCGTGCCAGGTCGTAGAGATCCATGGCGCGGGTCAGGTAGAGGTAGGAGTTGGCGTCGAACCGGCGGACCAGCGCCTCGCCGTGGTAGTGAAGATAGCCCTCGACGTCGAAGCTCGGGCCGAACGCCGGGTACAGGACCGGGCGGGTCGCCGGACTGCGGCCGAACCGGTCGCCCAGGCTCTCCCGGCTGTGATAGGTGACCATTGCCGCCATTCGCGCGATCGCCAGCCCGTCGGCGGGGAAGACTCCCGCCTCCTGGTACTCGCCGTTGCGCCAGTTCGGATCGGACATGATCGCCCGCCGTCCAATCTCTCCGTGCAGCGCGATCCCAAGTGCGCTCAGCGCCCCGCTGGCCGCGATCGGGATCGCGCCGCGCACGAGATCCGGATGCCTGGTCGCCCATTCCAGCGCCTGAAACCCGCCGATCGACCCGCCGGCAACGATCAGGCCCGTGATTCCCAACTGATCGACGAGGCGACGCTGGGTGGCGACGATATCGCCGATCGTGATCAGCGGGAACGACATCGCCCACGGCTTGCCCGTTCCTGGGTCGATCGAAGCCGGCCCGGTCGAGCCCTGGCATCCGCCGAGCACGTTGATGCAGATTACGAAGTGGTCTGTCGTGTCGATCGGCCGGTCTGGTCCGATGAGCGGCTCCCACCACCCGCCCGGTCCCGCCGCCAGGCTGTCGCCGGTCAGCGCATGCAGGATCAGGACCGCATTGTCTCCGGTCGCGTTCAGCGTGCCCCAGGTCCGATAGGCGAGCGTGATCCGCTCGATCCGGCCACCGAGTTCGAGGTCGACCGCGCCGATCTCCAGCGAGCGCAGCGCTCCGTCGTCGATCGACCCCTTGCCCGCACGAACGACGCGCAGGTGGGCGCGACCGCCGTCGGAGGGGTCAGGTCTGGGATGCGATGGTGGCCGGTCTCCCATGGTGCTCGTGTTCTCGCTCATCGGTGGGTGCGGACAGGTAGCAAGCCACCAGCGCGCAGGCGCTTGTGGCAGCGCTTGTCCAGAGTCGAGGAGAGAGGGAGCACGGACCGGCGGGAAGTCGACGGAGAGACCATGGCCGCGGTCGCCGATCTGGCACTGTCCGGGAGGGCCGCTCGTGAGCGGGAACGAAAAACGCTCCCGGGCACGAGCAGGGAGCGATAGCTATCGCCATCCCTTATCTCGCAGATCGCTCTGCCGGAGTTGGCACCTTACGCCTCGATCACACAGTCGTGTGACGTTCAACGCAGGCTGCCGGGCTTCACAGGGCCGATTCCCTCCACCGCTCTGGATAAGGCAGTATTCAGTTGTTAGCGGAAATGCTACGAACCGGCAGGAAGCTTGTCAACCCCGGGCTTATGGCACGCGAGCGCCGGCGGTCGCACTTCACGGGCGGCGCAACCAAATCAGGGTTCGATCGAATCGAACCCTGATTTGGTTGCGCCGCCGCGCTGCTCGTGAGCTTGGGCGAGCCCGGACGGATTATTTGCTGCTCGGCCGCAGCAGGCGATGGTACAGCGCGAACACGATGAAGGTCGGCGGCCACTGACCGACGAAGAGTGCCCAATGATCTTTCTTGCCGAGCTTGAAGCCAGCAGAGAGCAGAATGGAGCCGATCGCCAGCCAGTACCAGGCTTCTTCCGGCACGTTGTCGGTGATGTTGAAGAATTGCTTCTGCGTCGAATCCTTGCTTGCCATGAACCGTTTTCCTTTGCTCGTGCGGGGCGTTGGCTTCCTGAAACAGGATTCCCCGTTGCATCTGGTGACGGGAAAAATCCGCGCTATGGTCCGACACCGCACCCACCAGTGCTTGTGATGTCGCAATGGTTATGCCAGATCAACATTTGACTCCCTCGCGGGCCGTCAGGTCGCGGTACGGGTGCATGATCCATCCCCGCCTCCGGCGTCGCTCGGCGGATCGACGATCCTTCGATGCGGACAACCCACCCGGACAGCCAGTGTCCATATATCCGGCATTCCCCTACGATCGGAGCCAGATGCACACCACCTGGCCAGGAGCCGGTTCTCTCATCGGGCAGGCAGCATCGGAAGGGGCAATGACATGACGGAGGAACTGGAGCTGGACGACGATGTGCGGTCCGCGGCCTTCCCGATTTTGACGGACGCGCACATCGCGGTGCTGGCACGCCGGGGCGTGAGGCGCACAGTGGCGCAAGGCGAGGTCCTGTTCAAGGAAGGCGATCGTTCCTACGACTTCTTCGTCCTGCTCTCCGGTGAAGCCGAGATCGTCGAGCGCTTTCGCGGGGAGGACCGCGTGATCGCCGCCCATGGCGCTGGCAAGTTCCTGGGCGAGATGAACATGTTTACCGGGCAGGCGGTCTACCTGACGGCCCGGATGCGACAGGCAGGTGAGGTGCTCGCGGTCCCACCCGCCCGGCTCAAGGATGTGATCACCGAGGATGGGACCCTCGGTGAGAGCATTCTCAGAGCCTTTCTGCTTCGTCGCTCGATTCTGCTGGGCACGGGAGCCGGGCTCAAGATCGTTGGTTCCCGCTACACCCCTGACACCTTGCGCCTCCGGGAGTTCGCCGTACGAAACCGGTTGCCTCACGCCTGGATCGATTCGGAGGATGATGCCGCTGCCGAGGCCCTCCTGAGAGAGTTCGAGGTCACTCCGGCGGAGACGCCGATTGTGATCTGGCATGCCCGTAACATCCTGAGGAATCCCACCAACGCCGAGGTCGCCCATGCCATAGGTTTTGGAAGCCGGGTCGAGCCCGCGGTGCTGTCCGATCTCGTTGTCGTCGGGGCTGGCCCCGCTGGCCTCGCGGCGTCCGTCTATGGCGCCTCGGAAGGACTCTCGACGGTCGCGATCGAATCCGTTGCCCTGGGCGGCCAGGCGAGCACCTCCTCCCGCATCGAGAACTATCTGGGGTTCCCGGCCGGCCTCTCCGGATCCGAGCTTGCCAGCCGTGCGCTGATCCAGGCCGACAAGTTCGGTGCCCGCTTTCCGGAGCCCCGAGAGGCGTTGGGTCTGGAGGAGCGGAACGGCTACTACGTTGTGTCGCTTGCGGACGGCAGCGAGATCGTGGGTCGCAGCGTCATCATCGCGACCGGTGCGCGGTATCGCCGTCTGGCCGTCCCGAACCTCGAGAGGTACGAAGGGACGAGCGTCTACTACGCCGCCACCGAGATCGAGTCGCAGGTGTGCGAAGGGTCCGACGTCGCGGTCGTCGGTGGAGGGAACTCGGCGGGCCAGGCTGCGCTCTTCCTCGCCCGGCGTGCCCGCAAGGTCACGATCCTGATTCGCGGTGATGACCTCAACAAGGGAATGTCGCGCTACCTCGTGGATCGGGTGGTCCGCGCCGAGAATATCGACGTACTGACCCACACCGAGATTCGCGAACTTGGGGGTGGCGATGCGCTGGAATCGGCCACGCTGGAGGATACCCGCACGGGCGAGCGGCGGCTGCTTCCGTTGAGTTCCGTCTTCGTCTTCGTCGGAGCGGAGGCCAATACCGGATGGCTTCGCGGCACCCTCGCGCTGGACGAACGTGGGTTCGTGCTCGCCGGTCCGGAGTTGAAAGCCGTCGGCTCCCGTGACGACGGGCGGTGGCTGGACCTGGATCGCGACCCGTTTCTGCTGGAGACCAGCCTGCCCGGTGTCTTCGCGGCCGGAGATGCGCGGGCAGGCTCCGTTAAGCGGGTCGCATCGGCGGTCGGCGAGGGCTCGATGGCGGTGCGCTTCGTCCATGAGTACCTCGCCCTGCGCGGTGTTTCCGCGTGAACGCGGTCGGTCCACGCGTTGGGAGGGGCACCGTGCGTCGGCCCTTCGCACGGTGCCCCTTGCCAATGCCGTTACACAATCTTGCGTTTCACCGGTATCCGGGCAGTGATTTTCGGTTCGTAAATGTTGCGGGATACCGAGACTAACCCTTGAGGCCGGTGGTCGCGACGCCCTCCATGAAGTAGCGCTGGAACATGAAGAAGAGCACGATCATCGGCACGGTGAAGATCACCGAGGCCGCCATCAGCAGGCCCCACTGCGTCCCGAGCGCCTGGAAGTCGTTCTTGAACGTGGCCAGACCCAGCGCCAATGTGTAGCGGTCCGGGTTGTTGAGGTAAATCAGCGGACCCATGAAATCGTTCCACTTGGCCTCAAACTCGAAGATCGCGACCGCGACCAGGGCAGGCTTGATCAGCGGCAGCATGATGTTCCACCAGATCCGGAAGTAGCTCGCGCCATCAACGCGTGCCGCGTCGACCAGATCCTGGGGAATCTTGAACAAAAACTGGCGGAGCATG
>CADCWJ010000050.1 GCA_902806365.1 uncultured Thermomicrobiales bacterium | reverse complement strand
TCGAGGGGTCGATCTGCTGATCTGCGAGGCGACGTATGGTGAGGACGATGAGCTGCCGAAAGCCGAGCGCCACGGGCACATGACGATCCGGGAGGCGTCCGCCCTGGCAGAGCGAGCGGGAATTGGGAATCTCTGGCTCACCCACTTCGGTGCAGGGATGAGCGATCCCGAGTCGTACCGGCCGTTCGCGCGATCGCTGTTCGCATCGGCGGAGATTGGCCACAGCGGGTTGACCGGCAGCCTGACGTTTCGGCGCGGTTACGAACGGACCGACGCCGTTGATCCGGCAGAGCAACCTAACGGAGAACAGTAGGCGGCCGCGAACGATGGATTGCCGCTTGACCGGACACCACGATCCCGGTACCGTCCAGCATCGACCGCACAGAAACACACGGATTGCGAGGTCCGTGACGTCATCCTGCGCGGCATGATCCATCGTCCCGGTTGTGAGAGCGGCAGGCGATTCGGGCAAGGGGGGCGACTGATGGGATTTGGCAACACTGACTGGTTCACGCACGATCGCTTCGGCATGTTCATTCACTGGGGGCTCTATGCACTGCCAGCCCGCCATGAATGGGTGAAGAACCGCGAGCGGATCACCGACGAGGCATACCAGAAGTATTTCGAGCATTTCGAACCGGATCTCTACGACCCGGTTCAATGGGCCAGGGACGCGAAGGCGGCTGGCATGAAGTACGCCGTGATCACATCCAAGCACCACGAAGGCTTCTGCCTCTGGGATTCCCAGCTCACCGACTACAAGGCGACGAATACGCCGATCGGACGGGACCTGCTGGGGGAGTGGGTCGAGGCGTTTCGGGCCGAGGGCCTCAGGATCGGCTTCTATCACTCGGTGATCGATTGGCACCATCCCGAGTTCCCAGTCGACCGGGTCCATCCCCAGCGTGACAATGCCGAGTTCCGGGAGGCCACGGCGCACCGCGACATCCGGAAATACGCTGATTACCTTCACGGTCAGACCCGCGAGCTTCTCACGAATTACGGAAAAATCGACATCATCTGGTTTGACTTTTCGTACGATGAGAAGGGGCGCGATGCCTGGCAGTCGGAAGCGCTTGTCGAGCTCGTGCGCGAGCTGCAGCCGGACATCATCATCAACGACCGGCTCGATTACCCGGAATCAGCTGACTTCGTCACCCCTGAGCAATACCAGCCCAAGGAGCCGCCGACCCGCAACGGCCGGAAGGTCGTCTGGGAGGCCTGCCAGACGCTGAACGGTTCCTGGGGCTACGACCGGGACAACCTCGATTGGAAGTCACCGGAGTTGCTGGTCAGGCTGCTTGTCGATTCGGTATCCAAAGGCGGCAACCTCTTGCTTAACGTCGGACCGACCGGACGCGGCGAATTCGATCCTCGTGCCCGGGAGACATTGGCTCAGCTTGGCGAGTGGACCCGCCTGCATGGTCGATCGGTCTACGGCGCGACATCGAGCGAGTTCTCGGCCCCCGAGGATTGCCGGTTCACGCAGCGGGGCAACAGGCTCTATCTTCATGTGTTCAGCTGGCCAATGCGGCACATCCATCTCGCCGGGATGGCGGGCAAGGTCGAGTATGCCCAGTTGCTGCACGATGCATCGGAGGTCCGGATGCGGGAGGGCGATCCGCACGCGGCAGCCCAGAACACGAGCATGGCTGGCACGGAGGGGACGCTGACGCTGGAGCTGCCGATCCAACGACCGGATGTGCTTGTCCCGGTGATCGAGCTCTTCCTCGCGTGACCCGGCATTGCGCACAGTGCTGGCGAGACGCGATCAGGCGGTATCGATCCGGTAAGGCGGCAAGGGCTGATCATCCGACTTCCTTACCGTCATCCAGAGGGAGCGCAGCGACCGAAGGATCCCTCGGCGGAGCCGGTCCGCAGCGCGGACACCGTGCCTCCAACGCAAAAATCCGACGATGTCGGATGCGCTTCGCGCAGGGATCCTTCGCGTTGCTCAGGATGACAGTGAGTGTCGGACAGTGCGTTGAGAAATGCCGGTGATCAGGTGCCATCCTTGCGGAAGATGCGGACTTCTCCCTGGGAAAAGACCTCGCTCCAACCGTCGCCGGGGTATGACGGGTCGGACGCTCCCCGGAATGGACCGGGCACACACCCGGATCTTGCCTCCTCATTGGCGCCATGGATCTCGGCGGGTCCGAGGTAAACCAACGTAACTCCGTAACGATCCACCAGCGCCGGGTCGAGTGACTCCCCGAGCGTCTCGATAGCGTCGGATCGATCCGCGATCTGTGCACTGATCCCTTCCTCGCCGAGGTGCCATTGCCCTTCGTGGCCCGGCCACCCGAGAAGGGACTGCACGCCGCTTGCACTAGCGGTCCGGCTCACCTCGTTGGACCATTCACATCCTCCGGCGGCGAGCATCACGTCGTCGTCGTCGGCATGCTCCCACAGCCACTCGATGCCCGCGTACTCGTCCGGTCCTAGCGAAGCGATGGAAGCCAAGCCATCCACACCCAGCCATTCCCGTTCCGGGTTCCGCCAGTTGAGCCACTGATTGCCGATCACGACCGGATACGTCAGCATCCCTAGTACGAGGCCGGTCACCACCACCGGCATGATGATCCGTCCCGGCGACGAACGTTGCACGCGCTCCCAGATCACGATCAATCCGAG